>JAJYKN010000059.1 GCA_021788515.1 Nitrospirota bacterium
CGATCTAGCGTTATTGGTGACGCGTCGCGAGGATGTCCGCTACCTCAGCGGTTTCACCGGCTCTGCCGGTTCGCTGCTGATAGGCCCCGGTCAACCTTGCCTCGTAACGGATTTCCGGTACCAACTCCAGTCGAAGAAAGAAACCTCTGGTATTACCGTCGTGATTCAGAAAAAGGATTTTTTTTCAGCCCTTCGTGAGGTTGCCGATAACCTTGGGGTGAACACGTTATGGTTCGAGGAGACATCTCTTACCGTAGCGGAGCTGAAGAAGCTGCAGAAGCTCGGGCTCAAGCCCCGGGGAGCCCGGGAACTGGTTAGCCAGCTCCGGATGCGTAAAGACCGGCGCGAACTCGCCTCGATCCGGAAGGCCATTGGGCGGGCCGAGCGCTCCTTCAAGGAATTGCAAAGGTACATCAAGCCGGGAGTCAGGGAACGGGAGCTGGGGCTTACGCTTGAATTTTTAATGCGTGAGAAAGGCTCACGCAAGGCTGCTTTTGATACGATTGTCGCCTCGGCAGGGAACGGCGCGATGCCCCATGCCGCGGCAACGAACCGGCGCATCAAAAAAGGCGACCTCGTCACCATTGACTTCGGCGCCGAGGCGGATGGATATTTCTGCGATATCACGCGGACGCTCTGCGTCGGCAAGCCGACGGCAAAGCAGAAAGAAATTCACGGTCTGGTCCTGCAGGCCCAGGAAGCAGCGATGCAGTCTGTCCGTCCCGGCATGAGTTGCAAGAGCGTCGACGACGTAGCACGGGAAATCATCACCTTGGCCGGCCACGGCGCTCATTTCGGCCATGGGACCGGCCACGGGATCGGCCTTATGGTGCATGAAGGGCCTTCCGTGTCTCCTCTCTCGAATGACCAGGTCGAACAGGACATGGTATTTACCGTGGAACCGGGAGTGTACATCCCCGGATGGGGCGGCGTTCGGATCGAAGATATGGTGCTGGTAACAGCGCAAGGCAGAAAGACTCTGACGACGTTGCCGAGGGGATTGGATCGTCTCACGAGTTGCTAGAAAAGCTGAAGTTCATACATGAGTTGAGTCATGCAAGAGTCATACATTAGCCTGGAAAACGAAAGGGAGGTAGTAGAGGTGCCTGTATCAACAGCGGAGTTCAGAAACGGTTTAAAAATCGAAATAGACGGGGAACCCTATGTCATCGTCGATTTTCAGCATGTGAAGCCCGGGAAGGGCGGGGCCTTTGTGCGGACGAAGATCAAAAGTCTTAAGTCAGGCAATGTAATCGATCGGACGTACCGGTCCGGCGAAAAAGTGGATGTGCCGGAGCTGGAGGAGAAGACCATGCAGTATCTCTATGCCGCGGACAAGGACCGCGTGTTCATGGACACGACGAGCTACGAGCAGGTGTCCCTGAACGAAAAGCAGCTTGGGGACAGCATCAATTATCTTAAGGAAAATATGGAAATCAAGGTGCTCTACCACAAGGGACAGCCGATCAACATCGATATCCCCATGTTCGTGGAACTGGCCATTGCAAAGACCGATCCCGGCGTGCGGGGTGATACGGCTTCGGGAGGGTCGAAGCCGGCGACCGTGGAGAGCGGCGCGGTGATCAAAGTGCCGTTCTATTTGAACGAGGGAGATGTCATAAAAATCGACACGCGCACGGGAACCTTCATTGAACGGGTGAAAAAATAGTTCCGTTCTTTTCATCATCGTTGCGGAGAAGGAGTAATCATGAACCTGAAAGAACTGAAGGAACTCATCGAAATGTTGAAGGACACGGACGTCTCGGAACTGGAAATTGAGCGTTCCGGAGTGAAAGTGAGAATCCGGAAAGGCGGAGACGTCACGTTCCATACGGCTATGCCGCGAATGGAGTATCCCCCTGCGGCTATTGTCGCGCCGGCCGTCGCCGAAGCACCGGCGTTGCAAGCGGGAAAATCGGCTGAGCCTGCCAAAACGAACCAGATCAAAGTGACTGCGCCGATCGTCGGCACCTTTTACCGGTCGAGCTCGCCGGACAAGCCGGCCTATGTTGAAGTCGGGGACGTCGTCAAAAAAGGGCAGGTGCTGTGCATCATCGAGGCGATGAAGCTTATGAATGAGATCGAGTCCGAAGCAGCCGGAAAGATCGTCCAGATTGTAGTGGAAAACAGCTCTCCGGTGGAGTATGGGCAGCCGCTTTTCGTGATTGAGCCGATGTCGTAAAGAACAGATGAGATCCAAAATTTGATTTTTTGGTCCACGAGGTGTTTGCGTGTTTAAAAAGATATTGATCGCCAATCGCGGCGAGATCGCACTTCGCATCATCCGGGCATGTAAGGAAATGAACATCAAGACCGTTGCCGTACATTCGACGGCGGATGCCGACTCGCTCCACGTGCGTTTTGCCGACGAAAGCGTATGCATCGGCCCGCCCAAAAGCGCAGACAGCTATCTGAACGTGCCGAGCATCATCAGCGCGGCGGAAATAACCGATGCCGAAGCCATCCATCCGGGATACGGCTTTCTTGCGGAGAATGCCAGCTTCGCCGAAATTTGCGGTTCGACCGGCATCCGGTTCATCGGACCGAGTCCGGAAAGCATTAAACTCATGGGAGACAAGGCAAAGGCCCGCGAAACAGCGAAAAAGGCCGGGGTGCCCGTCCTGCCCGGCAGCGATGGAATCGTGACGGAAGAGAGCAGCGCCCTCGAGATCGCCCGTGAACTCGGATTCCCGGTAATCGTCAAAGCAGCTGCCGGCGGGGGCGGCAAGGGGATGCGCGTCGTTATGGATGAGGCGGAGTTTGCCAATGCGTTCGTCATGGCCCAAACCGAAGCGCTTGCGGCGTTCAGCAACGCCGATGTATACATCGAAAAATATATCCTTCAGCCCCGCCATATCGAAATTCAGCTTATGGCCGATGAAAAAGGGAACGCCGTCTATCTGGGAGAACGGGAGTGCTCGATCCAGCGCCGACACCAGAAACTCATCGAAGAAGCACCGTCGGTCATCGTGGATGAACGATTGCGAAAAGAGATGGGCGAGATGGCTGTTGCCATAGCAAAAACCGTGAAGTACCGCAACGCGGGAACCATCGAGTTTTTGATGGACGAGGATAAAAAGTACTACTTTATGGAGATGAACACCCGGATCCAGGTGGAGCACCCGGTGACCGAGATGGTGACCGGGCTGGACCTCGTCAAAGAGCAGATCCGGGTGGCCTTCGGGATGCCGCTCTCCTTTACCCAGGACCAGATAAAAATAACGGGACACAGCATCGAGTGCAGGATAAACGCCGAAGACCCGGAAAAATTTACGCCTTCTCCGGGGACGTTGACCACGTTCAATCCTCCGGGTGGCCTCGGTGTGAGGGTTGAAACGGCCGCATACAACAGATACGTTATCCCGCCTTATTATGATTCGATGATAGCGAAGCTTATCGTGCATGCTGCGACGAGAGATGAGGCGATCATGCGTATGCAGCGCGCGCTTGACGAATTCATCATTGAAGGCGTGAAAACGACGATCCCCATGCACAAGAAGATCCTTTCGGACCCCGATTTCCAGAAGGGAAATATTTCCACGAAATTCATGGAGAGGTACAGCAATCCAGCCAAATAAGCTCAAAGGTCTCTGCCTGATCCTGGATCGGGACGTGCTGCGGATAAGCCCGGTACAGGCGATGTCGCAGGCGCTTGCCGCAGGCGTGATGTTCTACCAGTACCGAAGCAAGACAGGTGATCGAAAGTCGGTCTACGAAACATCGCTTCGGCTCGCGAGCCTTGCCAGGGATGCCGGGGCAACGTTCATTGTCAATGACCACGCGGACCTCGCACAGGCCGTTGATGCGGACGGCGTGCACCTGGGACAGGACGATCTCCCGATTGAACAGGCGCGCAAAGTTCTGGGCCCGGGCAAGGTGATCGGCATTTCGACACACAGCCTGGCGCAGGCCCGGGAAGCGGAACAGCAGGGAGCCGATTATATCGGGTTTGGGCCGATGTTCCCCACAGCAACAAAGGACGCCGGCGTGACCCAGGGATTGGAAACTCTCAGAATCATTCGACGTTCAATAGGCATCCCGATCATCGCCATCGGAGGCATCACACATACAACCGTTACGGAGGTGGTCCGGGCGGGTGCCGACGGCGTTGCAGTGATATCCGCGTTGCTTTCCGCGCCGGATATTCAGCAATCGAGCGAAGACATGCTGCGGATCATGCGGAAATCAGGAGGACATAGTTGAAAAAAATCATCTCTGTTTCTATCATAGTGATGTTCATCATGACCGCTTTTGGTTGTACGCATCAGGATAACAACGTGATCAGGATCGGCGCCGCGGGGCCCATGACGGGCGATCAGAGCAAAATGGGCGTAGATTTGAGGAACGCCGTTGAGCTTGCCGTTGCCGAATGGAACGAGAAGGGCGGCGTACTGGGAAAGAAGATTGTCCTGCTGGCCGGCGACGACCAGGCGGACCCGAAGCAAGCGGTTTCCATTGCGAACAAGTTCATCAATCAGAAAGCGGTTGCCGTTGTCGGTCACTGGAATTCAAGCTGCTCCCTCCCCGCCTCGAAATACTATAATGACGCGAACATCGTCATGATTTCACCCGCCACGACGAATCCCCAACTCACGCTCCAAGGATTTAAGCGGGTTTTTCGCGTCTGCGGAACCGACGACCAGCAGGGGAGGGTTGCCGCGGACTTCGTCCTGTCCAGACTTCATCCCAAGCGTGTGGCGATCATTCATGATAAAACTGCCTATGGCCAGGGCCTGGCGGATTATTTCAAGAAGGCGCTGGGCGATAAGGTGCAGGTGGTGTATTACGGCGGCATTATTCAGCGGGATCCCGATTACAAAGCCGTGCTCACGACGATCAAGGAAAACAATCCTGATGTCTATTTCTTCGGCGGCATTTATCCCGAGGCGGGCAGGCTCGTACGGCAGGCAAAAGAGGTTGATTTGAACATCCCCATGATTACCGGCGACGGCGTCTTCGATCCGACGTTCATCAGCATTGCCGGAAAGTCCGCGGAGGGGACCTATGTGACTTTCGGCAAAGAGCCCGCCGGGCTTTCCACGGCAAAAACCTTCATCGAGAAATACCGGGCGAAGTATGGCGACCCCGGACCGTACTCGATCTACGCCTATGACGCGGCGAATATCATCTTGTCCTCGATCGCGGAGACCAAAAGCACTGACGGCGGGAAGATCGCAGAGTATATTTCAAAAACAACTTTTCACGGGGCCTTCGGCGATATTGCTTTTGATAAGAACGGCGACGTGACGAAGGCTCCCTATGTGATCTGGCAGGTCAAGGATGGCAAGTTCGTCGAAGTGCCGTGACGTTTGAGGGCAAGGATGTCCGCTGACGTGTGCAGATGTAAAATAATTATTTTGACTGTTTCCCAACTGTCGGAACGTGATTTTCCTTTTCCGCATGTGTCTCTCTTTTAGCGTGATTTCTTAATAATGTTTGTCCAACAGCTCATAAACGGTTTGGCCCTCGGCGCGGTGTACGCTCTCATCGCCCTCGGGTACACCATGGTCTACGGCATTCTTCAGCTTATCAACTTCGCCCACGGCGAGGTCTACATGCTCGGGGCGTATCTCGGCATTATCGTCCTCGGCGTGCTGACCTATTGGGGGGTGACAGCCTACAGCCTTCCCGTAGCGCTCCTGATCACCGTCCTGGTTTCCATGGCTTTCTGCGCGGCCTACGGGGCAGTGATCGAACGCGTTGCCTACCGGCCGATCAGAAATGCCTCGAAACTGGCGCCGCTTATCAGTGCAGTAGGCATGTCGATCATCCTGCAGAATTTCGTTATGCTGAGCCAGGGCAAGGAATACAAGAATTTGCCGCCCCTGCTTCCTTCTGAGGGTTTTTCCCTGTTCGGAGCGAATGTTTCTCCGGTGCAGATGTTCATCCTGAGCGCATCCATTCTCATCATGGTGGGTCTTCAATTCTTTGTGGCGAAAACAAGGCTCGGCAAGGCAATGCGTGCCACGTCTCAGGACCGCATCATGGCAGGCCTTGTGGGCATCAACATAAACCAGGTCATTTCCATTACCTTTATGATCGGTTCTTCTTTGGCAGCCGTGGCTGGCGTCATGGTAACGCTCTATTATGGCGTTGTGCACTTCTTTATGGGGTATTTGGCGGGCATTAAGGCGTTTACGGCCGCGGTACTCGGCGGGATCGGCAGCATTCCCGGCGCAATGCTCGGCGGGTTTATGCTGGGACTGATCGAAAACTTCTGTGCAAGTTACATTTCGAGCGTGTACAAAGATGCCTTCGCATTTCTTGTGCTTATCATTACGCTCATTATCCGGCCGGCGGGGCTGCTCGGTCAGAAGTCGGTGGATAAAGTGTAAAAAGTCAGTTCATAGTTCATGGCTGTCAGCCGGGAGCTATCAGCCAAGAACTTCTCATCTTATCCCTGGAGGTTTTAATGTCCGATCTCAAAAAAATGTACAAAACCATCATGTCAGACAATTTTCCGCCCGAGGTGACCATCGCCTTTGGCGACCAAAAGCTGGTCTACCGGAAGAGGGCATGGAAACTTGCTGATGAAAGCACCGGTGAGATTATCGAAAAAGGACTACGGTATGGAGAAAACCCCGATCAACAGGCCGCGATGTACCAGCTGGTGACCGGAAACCTTGTTCTCGCCGGGGTGAAGATCCTGGAAGCAGGCAACGGACTCGTGAGCGCCATCTCCGAGGAGCAGATGATCCAGGCAGGGAAACATCCCGGCAAGACGAATTTTACTGACTTGGACAACGCCCTCAATATTTTGAAATACCTCATGGACCGTCCGGCCGCCGCCATTATGAAACATAACAACCCTTCCGGTGTAGCCTACGGCACGACCATCGGCGAAGCGTATGAGAGGGCAAATATGGCGGACCGCATAGCGGCCTTTGGCGGCTGTTTGACCGTCAACCGGCCTATAGATAAGCAGACTGCGGAAATGGCAAATGCGAACTATCTTGAGGTCGTGGCTGCGCCGGACTTCGAAGAAGGAGCAATTGCGATCCTGGCCAAACGCAAAAACCTTCGCATCATCAAACTTGAGAAGATCGCCGAGCTTGCTAAATACCGCGACAGAAGCTTTGTCGAATTCAAAGCACTGATCGATGGCGGTCTCATTATCCAGCAGTCTCAGAAAAATACGATTCGAAAAAAAGAGGATTTCCAGGAGGCGAAAACCGTTTACAAAGGGAAGGAATACAAGATCGGGCGAAAACCAACGGACCCTGAGTACGATGACATGCTCTTCGGCTGGAACGTGGAACAGGGAATTACCTCGAATTCGGTCATTTATGTGAAGGACGGCGTGACGGTCGGGATCGGCACCGGCGAACAG
>JAJYKN010000060.1 GCA_021788515.1 Nitrospirota bacterium
GGTCTGCGTGGCGGCTTCCGCGTTCTCGGCCATCCGCTGGGTCGTGTGCGACATTGCGTTCACGGCTTCCGATGCGTTCCGGATCTGGGATGCCTGCTGTTCGGCGCCCATGCGCATGCGTTCGGCGGAATGGAGAATATCGCCCGTGGACCGCTGGATCTCGGTGGCCACGTTGCTCGCGTGCGTGACGAGGGTGGTAAGACCGGCGATCATAAGGTTGAACGCGTCGGCCACGGACCCCAGGGCGTCGGCGGTCACTTCGGCCTTGATCGTCAGGTCCCCTTCCGCCGCCGTACTCACGACCGAAAGCAGGTCCATGACCTGGTGCTGCATCTTGTCCCGGTCGGACTCGGTCTGGATAAGGCCCTGGAGCCGGTCGATCGTCCGGTTCATGGTGTCGCCCAACTGGCCCAATTCGTCGCCGGTCTTCACGTTAGCTTTTTTGGAAAGATCGCCTCGGCCCAGAGCTTCAGCCACTCTCATCAGGTCCTTTACCGGATTGATCGTAACGGCGGTCATCACCATGGTAACCGAGGAAAGAATAATGAGCACAACGGCGCCGACACCCATGATGTACAGGAGAAGGTTTCTGATGTTGGACTTGATGAGCGTCATGTTGAGTCCCACATGCACCGTGCCCAGAGTCCCCCCGGCGATGGGCGACGCGATATCGATGACCTCGATGTTGCTGTCTCTCATATTCACGATAGCGGGCTGCGTCCCGAAGGGCTGGCCCGGCTGCAGAACGTTGATGTTCTGGAGAGCCGCGGGAAGCACATTCCCTTCGAACGAGGATGACAGCAGCTTGCCCTTGCCGTCTAGAATGAAGCAGTACGCCACTTCGGGCTGGCTGATGGCCTCGCCCTGGATAAACTGGAGCGCATTGAGGTCTTCAGCCTGGACCGGTTCCACCGCCTTGACGGACAGACCGTCGGCCACGATGAGCGTCTTGTTGATCGCCTCGTCTCGAAGCGTGTTCTGGATCTGGAAGTAGATGAAGCTCAAGATTCCGGTGCCGAAAACGGCCGACATGCTGATAATCATGAGCACGATTTTCGTCCTGATGCTCATTCGGAAGAATGGGTTCCATATTTTCATTTTTCTGCTCCTTCTAAAAAAAGAATGTCGAGTTTACCCCGTTGCAGCAATTTGCTCATCGGTCAGCGGGATATACCGCGGCCCCTGAGCATCATGACCGCCCTTACATGAGCTTGATCTCGTCCAGTATCCGTTCGATATTCAGAAGGGCGGCCACGCCGGATTCTCTCTGGATGATGCCCTTTATGAAACCCCCTCGATTCTTTGCGCCGGAATGCCCCGTCGTATCGGCGGGAACCGTCTGGATGCTGCTGTCCGGCACGGCGAGCACGGCCGAGACATTGTCGACTGAAATCCCGAGCGTCACAGAGCCATGCTTGATGATGGCGATCTGTCCAAGCGCGGACTTCTGCGGTAAAAAGAGCGCGGGTCGGATATCAACGATGGGAACAATATTGCCACGCAGGTTTATGACGCCGAGAACATGGGGTGGGGTGGTCGGGACGGGAAAAATTTTCTGAGGGATGATGATCTCGAGCAACAGGTCAACCGGGATGGCATAGGTATCGTCTCCTATGCTGAAGAGGCAAACCCGCGTTTCTTCTCCCGGCAGCACATCTATCACATCGGCGGTGACGTCGTTGTCAAATTCAGCCAAACGGGCCCCCTCCAGGCATTAGATGTATTTTTTAACCGCCTTCAGCAGATCCTCGGGCTTGAACGGCTTGGTCAAATACTCATCCGCTCCCTGTTTCATACCCCAAAACTTGTCGCTCTCCTGGTCTTTCGATGTTACCATAATAACGGGAATATTTTTATATTGATCGTTGGTTTTTATGTCCCTGCAGACCTGAAACCCATTTTTTTTGGGCATGATGACATCCAGGATAATGAGGTCGATCTTCTCAGACTTTACCTTTGCTTCGGCGGCTTCCCCGTCGGTAACAGTGACGATGGTATGGCCTGTCGGCGATAGCGCTTGCTGAAAAATCTGAAGCTCCGCCAAACTGTCGTCGGCTATGAGTATTTTGGCCATGCTGGTCTCCTTTTTTCTTATGATAACAGGATAGTGGAAATTAACACAATTCTTTGGTTGTGTCAAGTTTTCTTTTTATTTTCTTTATGTTATGGCCGGTGCGCAGCTGATTCCCGCGGCACTCATCTCCTTCGCCGGATCAAATTCACCGAGAGAAGGATGAACATGCTTTTTACCACGTCGAATTCACCAAGAGAGAGAATATCGATGATTTCCTGAATAGTCCGTCTGCCGTCAACGTAGGTAAACACCTTCAGATCGATTTCGCTCATGCCGCGCGTCGTCAGCTCTTCGGCATTGCCGATCATGGGTTCAAATACGATATCGAAGCGAGGGATCTTTTGCTGAATCAGGCTCCATTCATCGGCGCGCCGCGCACCCTCCAACAGGAGGTCATCCACCTTGAGTTGTACCGGGTTGGCAAATACCGGCGGCGACGCTTTTTCGAAGTAGAACTCGCCGTCCTTCCAGGCCATGATCTTGTAAACCGAGGATTCCGTATGCCGCCTGAGGCAGTCTGAAAAGGTTTTCGCATCGACCATCTTTTCCTGGGCCAGCACGCGGTCGATGGGCTGCGAGGTCATTTCCGATATGCGCAGGACATGCCGGAAACTGTCATCTTCGAGCTTGCACGTTTTTTTCAGCAGTGCTTCCATCCAGGTCCTGTTCGCCATGTTGATCGACGACGCACACACGATGAGCCCGTCTTTGAAATACACTTCAACGGTATCTGCCGCCGAACGCTTGATGACGAGCCTGCCGGTCTGGCGCTGGAGCCCGAGCATCTGCAGCACTTCGACGATGCGGAAGCTCGCCAGGTTTCCCTGAATGCCGGAGCTGTTGTCTGCATGCTGCGGCGGTTTTCCCAGCTCCTTCCGGATCAGGTCGGGCAGGGTGGTCTTTGCGAACTCGGCGAGAATCTGCTCGACCAGAGCACGCACCATGGCTTCCAGCCCGCCAGGCGCCTGCGGCGCAGTGCGCTGGGTCGGGGCCGGTGACGCAGCGCCGGGCTTCAGTTCCCGGATCGGCGCCCGTGCCGGCGCGGAAACAGCAAGCGCGTCCCCGGCGGCAGCTTGCCTCTTGTCGATCACTTCCCGAATTTTTGCAAGGAGCTCTTCAGGCTGAAAAGGCTTGGTGAAGTATTCGGTTATGCCGAGCGTGTCGACGAACTTGCTGCCGACTTTGTCTCCCTTGGACGTGACGAGGATGATCGGCGTATCGCAAAATTCCGGGTCTTCCTTGAGCGTCTTGCAAACCTGGAAGCCGTTCATCTTCGGCATGACAAAGTCCACCAGGATCACCGCCGGCCGCTCTGACCGTGCTTTCGCTATGCCCTCCTCGCCGTCAGAGGCGAGGACTACCTGATACCCCTGCGAGGAGAGGATCATCTCGATGAGCCGTTGGACCGTCGGACTATCGTCAATATCGAGGATCTTTTCCCCCGCCATCAATACCCCCCATGTGCAAACGGTTGAATTTTAACATGGTAGAAAAGCTGTTGTCAACAGCTTAAACCGGTTACGCAAAGAAAAGAGAGGGCCGCTGCGTTTCTCCCCGGGCGGAATCCCGGGTCGAGTGGAGCTCCTTCCGGAGGAGCCGGGGGATTGCACGTCGCGGGATTCAGCGGAGCGCGTTACAGACGGGAGGCAACCTGGTCCAGAAATTCCTCGGTCAGCGCATAGTTCGCCGTTCGCGGCTCGGCAATGGCCGCAAGGTCTTTCGTCATGGTCCCTTCTTCGATGGTCGCAATCACCACTGATTCCAACCTTCGGGCAAATTGCACCACCTCCGGTGTTTTGTCGAGCTCGCCGCGCCGGCTTATTGCGCCGGTCCAGGCGAATATGGAGGCCACGGAATTGGTTGACGTTGGATTTCCCTTGAGGTGCTCGTAGTAATGACGCATGACCGTTCCGTGGGCCGCCTCGTAAACGTATTTGCCCTCGGGCGAAACCAGCACCGAGGTCATGAGGCCCAGGCTTCCGAAGCCTGAAGCCACCATGTCGCTCATCACGTCGCCGTCGTAATTCATGCAGGCCCAGAGCATGCCGCCCTCGGCCTTCATGATCTGCGCGACCGCGTCGTCGATCAGCATGTAGCGGTACTTGATGCCCGCCTTTTCAAAATCGGCCTTCCGCGCCCCGGCCTCGTGGTCGAAGACCTCCTTAAAGAAACCATGGTACGTTTTTGATATGGTGTCCTTGGCGCCGAACCACAGCTCGCATTTCTCGCCGAGCGCGTAGTTGATGCAGGCTTGCGCAAAACTCCGGATGGACTTCTCGGTATTGTGCATGCCCATGATGACCCCCGGCCCCTTGAACTCATGGAGGGCAAGAGACACGCGTTCGCCCGAGGCAGGAGTAAACACAAGCTCCGCCTTTCCCGGGCCCGGCACCTTATATTCCACGGATTTGTAAATATCGCCGTAGGCGTGCCTGCCGATGCTGATCGGTTTCTTCCAGCTCCGCACCGCCGGCGGGATGTTCTTCACGATGATGGGCTTGCGGAACACCGTGCCGTCCAGGATCGAACGGATCGTCCCGTTCGGGCTTTTCCATGCCTGTTTCAGGCCGTACTCCTTCACCCGCCCTGCATTCGGCGTGATGGTGGCGCACTTTACGCCGACACCGTGTTCTTTTACGGCATTCGCCGCTTCAATCGTCACCTTGTCATCCGTCTCATCCCGGTGCTTGATGCCGAGATCGTAATATTTCAAGTCCATCGCAAGATGCGGCAAAAGCAGCTTTTGCTTGATCATCTTCCAGATGATCCGCGTCATTTCGTCGCCGTCCATCTCCACGATGGGGCCTTTCACCGTTATTGTCACAGTACGTCTCCTTAAAAGATAAAATCAAAAGTCATCATCGCGCCTTTTTCGTGCGGAGCTTACTCCCCCTGCTTCGTACCGTACCCGACCTCTTTGAGCGCGGTTTCGATCTCGCCCAACGTCGTCGGATCATCGATCGTCGACGGCATGGCATATTTTTCCCCGTCGGCGATCTTCCGCATCGTGCCGCGCAGGATCTTGCCGGACCGCGTCTTCGGCAGCCGCTTCACAACGACCGTCTCCTTGTAGCAGGCAATGGGGCCGATGGTATTCCGCACCATCTGGGACAGCTCCCTCCGTACTTCTTCCGATTCCCGGTCTGCCCCGGACTTGAGCACGACGAGCCCGAGCGGAAGCTGGCCTTTGAGATTATCGTGCACGCCGATGACCGCGCATTCGGCAACGTCCTTGTGCGTGGACACGACCTCCTCCATTTCGCCCGTGGAAAGACGGTGTCCTGCAACATTGATCACGTCGTCCACGCGGCCCATGATGAAGACATACCCGTCTTCATCAATGTACCCGCCGTCGCTTGTGAAGTAGTAGCCGGGGAAGGGTTTGAGATAGGACTCGAGGAACCGCTGCTCCGCCTGCCACAGGGTCGGAAGCGTCCCCGGAGGAAGAGGAAGTTTGATGGCGACCAGCCCTTCCTGGTTCGCTCCCAGCTCCTTGCCGCTCGGATCCAGAATTTTCACGTTGAATCCGGGCACCGGCATGGTGGACGAGCCGGGTTTGATCGCGAAGGACTCGACGCCGAGGGGGTTCGCGGTAATGGGCCAGCCGCTCTCGGTCTGCCACCAATGGTCGATCACCGGCTTCTTTAAGAGATCGTGGGCCCAGTGGTAGGTGTCGGGGTCAAGCCGCTCTCCCGCGAGAAACAGCGCTTTGAACCCGGAGAGGTCGTATTTTTTGACAAACTCGCCTTTCGGGTCTTCCTTTTTAATGGCGCGAAACGCCGTCGGCGCCGTGAACATGACCTTCACGTTGTGCTGAGAAATGACCCGCCAGAAGGCCCCGGCGTCCGGGGTGCCCACGGACTTGCCTTCATACAGGATCGTTGTGCAGCCGGCAAGCAGCGGGCCGTACACAATGTAGGAGTGCCCCACGACCCAGCCCACATCCGACGCAGACCAGAATACATCGCCGGGCTTGACCCCGTAGATGTGCTCCATGCTCCAGCGGAGCGCAACTGCATGGCCGCCGTTGTCCCGCACCACGCCCTTGGGTTTTCCCGTTGTGCCGGAGGTGTACAGGATATACAGCGGGTCCGTTGCCGCAACGGGCGTACACCCCATGGGATGGGCGCTTGCCATGAGTTCGTTCCAGTCCAGGTCCCGTCCCAGGTTCATCGATGCCTTGACCAGGTGGCGCTGGAAGATAATGCACTTCTCCGGCTTGTGGTGTGCCTCGGCAATGGCCTTGTCGACCATGGGCTTGTATTCGATCAGTCTTTTTATTTCAACGGCGCCCGAGGCGGTGATGAGGAGCTTCGGCTTTGCGTCGTCGATGCGGATGGCCAGCTCGTGGGGAGCAAACCCGCCGAACACCACGGAGTGGACAGCTCCCACGCGGGCGCAGGCAAGCATGGCGACCACGGCCTGGGGTATCATGGGCATGTAAATAATGATGGTGTCGCCCTTCTTCACACCAAGCGAAGAGAGGACCCCGGCAAAGCGCGCAACTTGTTCCAGGAGCTCGCGAAACGTGAACTTCTCGATGGTGTTCGTCACCGGACTGTCGTAAATAAGCGCCACCTGGTCCGCCCGGCCGCTCTCCACGTGCCGGTCAAGCGCGTTGTAACAGGTGTTCAGCTCGCCGCCCTGATACCAGCGGTAGAGCGGCGGATTGGACTCGTCCAGCACCGTGTCCCATTTCTTGTGCCACCCGATTGCCTCGGCAGCCTCGCCCCAAAAGCCCTTCGGGTCTTGTATGCTCTTCGCAAACAACGTTTCGTACGTGCCCATTTTCCCCTCCGTCGCCCCAGACGCCATTTCCCCTCTGCCATGATAGAGAAAGGCGGCCATGGTTGTCAATAGGATTTATGGGAGCGTGTTGCCTGTCCCTGCTGGTGTCTCGATCCATGAGTGAGCCCGGACAGGTTGTTTATTATTCGATGACCCCGCCGCCGATAACCAGGTCGTTGTCATAAAATACCGCTGCCTGGCCAGGGCAGACGCCGTTCACCGGCTCTTCGAACAACACGCGGACGGTCTCTTTGCCCGATGCTTCGATGAACGCCGGGACCTGGGGCGAACGATAGCGGATTTTGACCGTGACTTTCCTTCGTAGAGGGAAGTCTTCATCGAGAATAAAATGCGGATCCGCAACAACCATTTCCCGGGTTTGAAGGTCGGAGCTCCTGCCGAGCACCACGCGGTTCATCCCGGGCTCGATCCGGACAACATAGAGATCG
>JAJYKN010000061.1 GCA_021788515.1 Nitrospirota bacterium
GTCGCGCACCCCTCCGCTCACGAGATAGGCATGGTATCCCTGCTCTTTCAAACGGTAGAGGACCCGGACTGCGTTCGGACTGATCCACTTGCGCGAAATGATGTGCTCGGAACGGGGGATGATCGTAGGATGAATACTCACGGGTTAGTATATTAGCACACCCGGGTGGGGAAGGTAAAGGGAGAAGTGCGCCAAGGGTTGTTAATTCTGCGCAGGACCGGACCTGGAGCTTTTCTCAGCGCCTGCGGCCGTCATCGATCACGGTCCTGTAGTCCGCAAAGCTCTCCCTGGTGTACAGGCCGGGCATAGCATGGTCTCCTGCAGGAAAAACGAAATCGATCGACTTGATGCCCGGGTTTTCGGTAAGGGTGTAGGTGACTTCGGCGAGATAATCCTGGGCCCCGGACGAGCCCATGCTCTCCGTCAGGTACTGATCGTTCTCAATTTGAACAAAAACCGTCTGCTGCTCGATTTTCCGCACTTTGATCCGCGGGAATTCCGTCTTCACGCCGTCGCCCTGGGCGCGGGCTGCTTCGGAATCCGCAACCACCTTGTTCAGGGCAAAGACCAGCTTGTTCAGGTCATTTTTGATATGATGTATCTTCCTGCCGCGGACCAGCACCCCGGTGCTCCCTGCACGGTCCGTTTCCGCGTGCCAAATGTAGCTCTCATTGTAGACAACGGCCTCGTTTTTCCTGACCATTGATATAACGATGAGAATCGCGCCGACAAATGTTATCGCAAGCAGCAAAGCAACAACAAGTTTCTTTGGCATGAATCACCTCGATGGGGAATATCAGCTCGCAGCCGGCAGCTCATGGATTGAAGCTTTACTACGAGCCACGAGCCGGTCTTTCAGGATTACAGCAGTTTCAACTGCCCCCGTATCCCTTTTCTCTCCACTTCCTCGAAGATCCGGATTTTCCCGAACTCGCCGTCATACCCCGGAGCAATGTGAACCTTCCCCGCCCGCATGCGCGAGATCGCTTCGCGGAGGAGCGGGGTAGCCGCCCGTTCGATGTCATCGAGCGGAATATCCAGCAGGATCTTGAATTCGCTGCCGAGTTGTTCGAGCAGGGGGAAATAGAGGCCTGCCACCTTTTTCGTGTTCACTCCGCATTTCAGGCCTTCGGCAATGAGCTCCGGCAAAGGGATGATGGAGAAAAAGGAAGGCGCATTCTTGGGCCGGTACCCGTGCTCCCGGTCAGCGAGCTTCTCGACCCTGTGCATTACGCCGATGGTCACCTTCTTATTGCACATTGGGCAGAGATAATCATACTGGATCGTTTCCTTCGGAGTCATGCTCACCCCGCAGTCGCGGTGGCCGTCGTAATGATACTTCCCTTCCTCGGGAAAGAATTCGATGGTCCCGACAAAGCCCTTACCGGTCTTGATTGCGCTGGTGATCGCGGGATAGGAGATTTCCGTATCCAGGATGTTCGCCTCCCGCCCGATCTTTGCCGCGGAGTGGGCGTCGGAATTCGACACGAGCGTGATCCCATCGAGCGCAGAAAGCCGCCAGTTCATGAGCGGGTCCGACGACAGCCCGGTCTCGATAGCGAAAATATGGGGAGTCAGCTCTTCATAGCACTCTTCAAGGGAATCAAAACCCGAGGCAGCCCCGAACACGGAAAAGTGCGGGGTCCAGGCATGGGCTGGAATAAGCAAAGCCTCAGGCGAAGCGTCGAGCGTCATCTGGAGCAGCTTCTTCGCATCAAGCCCCAGGATCGGCCTGCCGTCGGACTTGAGGTTCCCGATCTTGGAAAGCGCAAGATTGAGCCGCTCTACAGCACCAAAGTCCGGGGCAAGGATCACGGAATGGACTTTCCGGGTCCTCCCGTTCTTGCTGTAGATGCAGCTGATCTCCGCGGAAAGGATGAACGAGACGTCTGCCTTGCACGAATCCGGGACGTCGTTGGACTGGAATTTCTTTCTGAGCGTAAACAGGCCGTTCCCCGCTTGTTCGAGCTTTTCATCCAGCTCCTTGAGCCACCCGGGATGAGTGAAGTCCCCTGTAGCAATGACCTGGATGCCCTTGAGCTGCGCCCATTTCCAGATGCCTTCGGGGCACATGTCTTTGCTCGTTGCGCGGGAGTAGTGGGAGTGGACGTGGAGGTCGGCGATAAAACGCATGGAGGATTATAACATGGAAATTATTTTTTGCCAGGGATTTGCAGGAATCGATATCCTACGCTTTTGTAGCCGCAGGCCTTGGCCTGCGAAATAGTTGCTTGTAACCTGTAAGATCAGAAATCCAGCGGACTTTTCACCTCTTCCCCGGGTTTTGGCGGGAGGCAGTGCAGATAGATCATCGTCGTCCTGATATCCGCGTGGCCGAGAAGAGTCTGAATCGTGCGGAGGTCGTAGCCCGCCTGAAGCAGGTGCGTGGCGTACGTATGCCTGAAGGTGTGAGGGGTGACGCGTTTCGTAAGCTTCGCTTTTCTGACTGCTTCGTACAAGGCATCCTGGACATGAGTTTTGTGAAGATGGTACCGCCGTCGCTCCTTCGTCTCGGCAACGAACGTCAAGGACTCCTGCGGCATAAACCACTGCCAGACAAGCTCCTTAGCAGCCCGTGGATACTTCTTCTCAAGCTGATCGTCGAGAAACACTCCCGCGAACCCCGCTGTCAGGTCCTCGTCGTGAAGTTTTTTCACCGCTTCCATCTGGGCCTGCAGTTCCGGCGTGATCTTTTTGGGGATGGGCACGGTGCGGGTCTTATTGCCTTTTCCGCGGACCGTTAGTATACCGGCGTCAAAATTAAAGTCCTTAGCGCGCAGGGTAACGCTTTCAGTCACGCGAAGTCCGCAGCCGTACTGGAGCTGGGCGATGAGCTTGTAAGGGTGCGAGAGATGCACCAGAATGGCGTCGACTTCCTGACGGGAAAGGCCACGGGGATGTAATTCGATTTTTTCGCGCGGGGAATGTCTTTGAGAATTCCAAAATCCTTTTTAAGAGCGTACCGGTACAAAAAAAGCAAGGAGTTGAAAGCCTGGTCTTGATGACTTGAGGACACCTTGCAGTCCACCGCAAGATACGTAAGGTACGCCTTCACCTCCGCCGAAGACAGCGTCTCCGGCGGTTTGTCTTTCAGGTAGTTTTGGAACTTGCGGCTCCAGTCCGCATACGCTTTCAGCGTATTCCGTGAAAGGTGCCGCAGCTTGATCTCAGCCGCAAGGTCGGCAATGACTTTGTCCCATTCAGGCGACTCGGTTTTCCTCAGGCAACGCCACTCGTCATAGCGTTTGCCGCCTCTCAGACGAGGTGGGGCGGGCGAAGATGACGCCGGCGGTTCGCATACCATGTTGACTGCCGTTGCCGGCCTTGGCCCATTCTCTTGCGGCGCGCTATGCGGCAAAGACGCGCCAAGCGCCGTCTCGTCGGCGGCTATTGAAGAAATGGCTTTATTCCCCCGCTGTAAGGCAAAGAAGATTGAAACTGCGTGCGCCGCCTGCGCCTGCTGTTTTACAGGTTGCTTCTTTGACCGCAACTTTTCTATGAACAGCTTCACTTGTTCGGACTTGGAAGCGGGGGGCCGGTATTTTGCGCAAAAGTCGAGAAAATACCGCAGCCACTTGCGGTAATCATTGTGGGCGGAGGGGGGGACATTCCGCTGTTTTAGAATGTCATCGTAGTTGGCCAGAATATCTTTTGCAATCGGTTCCATCGAATTAGGAGTAAAAACCGCAGCAGAATGTTTTCGATATTCGGCCATATTTTATCGAATTTCGCTGAATAGTCAATATTTTTTATTAGCTTGACATGCTTAAAAGCATGAAATATACTCGGCAGGTCAATTGATTCCAACTGCATAGGGCGATCAGAATCAATGCCAGGTAACGACGAAAAAATCATCGGGTTTTTCGGTTATTTACCGCCCTCCAAAATCGTTTGCGATTATGACGCGTGCATCATCGCCGGCTCCGAAGCTGCATTCAAAAGGTATTTGAAACTCGCAAACCATCCCAATTCAGATAACGTTATTATCAAGAAAACCAGGCTCATCGAAGTACTCCGCGGGTTATCTCTGGGCGCCCCCTACTCATTTGACAAAGAGGCTTACGCCAGGTTCTACCCATTAGCGAAGAAAGCAGGCTTGGATGTTTCAGAGGCGAACTTTAAGGCCGAACAACCCGACGGCGAGATCGAGTTCATGACGATACGTCCGAACAGTTCGTAAACCATTGTGCCGCCATTATCCGAGGGCTTAGGTGAAAACACGGCTGATTCTCAAAGCAGGACAACCCGGAACCAAAAGGCTCGTGGAAAAGTACGGCGATTCCCTTCTGTGCGTTCGTTTTAAATATGATGAAGAATCGCGGCAACGGTTGAAGACGGTTGAGCTGATTGTCGAAAGAACTGCATGGAGCCCGCTTCCTCGCTATGCCGACGATACTCTTGTGCCCCTTCGCATTGGGGCCGGCGACATGCCGTTGCGTTTACAAGTCAAGGCGGCAGGTGGATGGTGGAATCCAGAAAAGAAGCTCTGGTTTGTGAAATACGGTAAAGTCGCCGGAACGCCTCTGGAAAATCATATACATATAGATGAAACATAGAGGCTGGCTAACCTGAAAAGTTATATACATATATATGAAAGCTTGTTATATACAGGTATATGGTTCTATATACCTGTATATGCTTTCATATATATGTATATAACAGATTCCGTCCCATCAATAACTTGTTGAACTAAGCCGCTACGCGGCAGTGTGAATCGTATCCGATGTTTGCCCTTTCGCTGCAATCCCTCCACTCAGAATAGATCAACGGCATCCCCGACGACCTCTTGCATTCCGATCCCGATCAGCCCTACAATCTCCTTTCGCAATACCAGCGGCTTCCCGCCACTGGAATTTCAATAAAGCGGAAGGAGATTGTGCAATGGAGATTTACAAGGAACAGATGCAAAGAGACATGGCTCTCAGAAATCTGAGCCCGAAGACCCAGAAGATGTACCTCGCCGCGGCAGGCAACCTGGAAAAGTATTTCAGGAAGCCGCCCGACCAGCTGAATGAAAGCGACGTGAAGACTTTCCTGCTGTCGATCATCCATGACAGAAAGCTCTCGCAGTCAACCCTCAAGATCAACTACAGCGCCCTCAGGTTCCTCTATGAGACGACGCTCAAGAAGGGCGGGGTGGTTGAACAAATTCCCTATCCGAAGACAACGAAGTCCCTCCCGAACGTGCTCTCCAAGGGTGACATCGGGAAGATCCTCGATGCAACCGTAACCCTCAAACAGAAGGTCATGCTGATGGTTGTCTACTCGGCCGGGCTTCGCGCGCGGGAAGCCGCCCGGCTCAAGATCGCGGATATAGACAGCAGCCGCATGCTGATCCGGGTGGAACAGGGCAAAGGCCGGAAGGACCGCTACACGTTGTTGTCGCAAGTCGCCCTGGAAGCACTGCGAGAGTACTGGAAACAGTACCGGCCAAAGGACTGGCTCTTCCCGAAAGACACCAACCCCCATGAACATGTCCCGGCTGGAACCATTTCGACGGCGTTCATGCGCGCTAAGCGCCAGGCGAACTGCAACAAGCCCGCGAGCTGCCACACGCTTCGCCACAGCTTCGCGACGCATCTGCTCGAAGCCGGCGTCGACGTGCATACCATTCAGGTCCTGATGGGCCACACCGACATCAGGTCCACCACGATCTATCTCCATGTCAGCAAAAGAAACCTCGCGAAAGTCGTCAGCCCCTTGGACAACAACTCCCCCAAACCCAAGAAAACCGAGTAAATCGCGCTTCCCATGGGCGCGCGGGAAGTCGGACGGTTCGAGGTCTCGGACATCTTCAATCGGTACGGCGATGCCTACCGAAGCGCTCATCCTATGCCCGCGAACCGCCTGCGCGTCATGCGCAGGGTCGAGGTGTGCCGGACAAAGGAATTGGGCGGCCACGTGGACGAGTGCTACACTTGCGGAACGAAGCTCATCTCGTACAACTCCTGCCGGAACCGCCATTGCCCCAAATGCCAGTTCCTGAAGAAAGAGCAGTGGATCGAGGCCCGGGAAAAAGATCTGCTCCCGATCGTCTACTTCCACGTCGTCTTTACGATCCCCCATCTGCTGAATCTCCTCGTCCGGTACAACGAAGAACTCCTCTACAATCTGCTGTTTCGGGCTGTGTCGGAAACCCTGCTGACGCTCGCCAAAGATCCGAAGCGTCTGGGCGCGGAGCTCGGGTTCATCTCGATCCTGCACACCTGGGGGCAGAACCTCATGGACCATCTTCACATGCACAACATCGTCACCGGCGGAGGCCTGACCGCGAACGGGGAATGGAAAGCGTGCAAGGGACGATTCTTTATCGACGTGAAGGTGCTGTCAAAGCTCTTTCGCGGGAAGTTTCTCGCGTACCTCAAGGAACTCCACACGGAAGGTAAACTCACCTACCCCGGCGACCTCAAATCGCCGGGGGCCTTTAATGCACTGCTCTCGAAACTGTATGAGACTGAGTGGGTTTCCTACTGCAAGACGCCGTTTCAAAAGACGCAGGACGTTATCGACTACCTCGGCAAATATACCCACCGGATCGCGATCAGCAACCACCGGCTGATCAAACTCGAAGACGACAAGGTGATGTTCCGCTGGCGGGATTACGCGGACAACAACAAATCGAAGGTCATGACGCTGGGCGCAAACGAGTTCATCCGGCGATTCCTGCTGCACGTCCTTCCCGACCGGTTCGTCAAGATCCGGCATTACGGGATTCTGGCCAACAGATGCCGGCGGGAGAAGATCGAACGGGCGAGGGCGCTGCTGGGATCCACGACGCCCGACACAAAGCAGACGGAAGAAACGGCCGAGACCTGGCAGGAGCGTCTGCTCAGGCTGACCGGGTTCGACGTGATCAAATGCCCCAAGTGCGGGGAACGAGCGATGAGAACCGTGGAGACGATACAACCGGCAAGGTGCAAAGGACCGCCACGAATATGACGACCAAACGCCCGATCAGTTATACTGCGCCATCTCCGAATACCGAAAACAGCCACGTTCTTCGCAACGATATCCTATTGCCCAAAAGTCCCGTTTCCTGTATAGTCCTATCCGAAAGGGGCTTGCGGCTTTGCCTGGGAAGTCCGCTTTTCACCCGAACCAAGGTCCATACCCCTGCCAAAGCCATCTCCACGGCACCGATGTTGAGCTTCAACATCATTTGAAATCCCATAGACGGTAGCGCGCGAGCAGCTTAGTCCAACCAGCTTTAATCTGACGTATCGCGCGCGATGTGATCGCGGACTCTTCGTTTTTTCATCGTCAGATTAAAGCCTAAATGTTGAACTAAGCCGC
>JAJYKN010000062.1 GCA_021788515.1 Nitrospirota bacterium
TTCATCCCGGTCTTTACCGAAACGCTCACCAAGGAATCGAAAGAGAGCGCGGTCCATCTCGCGAATGCGGTCTTCGCCCGGCTGCTCGTGATCCTCGTCATCCTGACGGGTCTCGGCATCCTGTTCCCCCCTTTTGTGGTCAAGGTGATCGCCTGGGGCTGGATTCACAAGGCCGGGAACGAAGAGAAATACCTCCTCGGGGTTACGCTCACGCGGATCATGTTCCCCTACCTGCTGTTTATCGGTCTGGCCGCCCTTGCCATGGGGGTGCTCAACTCCCTCCGTTCGTTTCTCATGCCTGCGCTCTCGCCGGTCATGCTGAACGTGATGATCATCAGCGCCGTGGCGCTCGGCATGCGGTTTTTGTCGCAGCCAGTCATGGGCGTCGCCGTGGGCGTGGTGCTGGGCGGGATGTGCCAGTTCCTGATCCAGGTGCCGGGGCTCCGAAAGCAGGGGATGCGGATGCGGCCGGAGTTCACGCCGAGCCATCCGGGCGTAAAAAAGATCGGCCTGCTGGCGCTGCCGGTGTTCCTCAGTTCGTCGGTGAACCAGCTGAACATCTTTATGGGCACCATCTTCGCGTCCTTTCTTCCCACCGGGAGCATCACGTACCTGTTTTACGGCATGCGGTTCATTCATTTCCCCCTGGGCATCTTCGGGATCGCCGTTGCAACGGCGGTGCTCCCGTCCATGTCGGCCCAGGCAGCGCGGAAGGAGATGGCCGAATTCCGCGAGACGCTCTCCTTCGGGCTGCGGCTGGTCTTCTTCATCATGTTTCCCGCCATGGCGGGCCTGATTGCGCTCCGCATCCCGATCGTGACCCTCCTGCTCCAGCATGGAAGATTCGACCAGGCCTCGACTGCCGGTGTCGCATCGGCGTTACTGTTCTATGCCGTGGGACTCTGGTCCTTTGCGGGGGTGCGGATCGTGGTGCAGGCGTTCTATTCGCTCCAGGACACGCGCACGCCGGTCAAGATTGCGATCATTGCGCTCGTTACGAACATCGTGCTGAGCGCCGCATTCGTCTTCTGGACCCCGCTCGCTCACGGCGGCCTGGCCCTTGCCGCGTCGCTCGCGTCCATGGTGAACATCAGCCTGCTGACGATCCAGCTCCGGAAAAAAATCGGCCGCATGGAAGGAGGGAGGATCCGTCGATCGCTTTTTAAGATCATTCCCGCCTCGTTCGCCATGGGCTTGATCGGCTGGTGGATCAGCAGAAATCCGGTGTGGGATGTGGTAGGAAAAACGCTGTTTAAATCGGAGCTCCTGTGCGGAGGCCTGGCAATAAGCGTTCTCTTCTATATTGCCACCATGTGGGTTTTGAAGAGCGAAGAGCTTGAGTTTATCCGTGGTATGATCATGAGGAGACGGCATGGAGCGTGAAGTGCAGAAAAAAATATTTAAAACGCATTTTGGCTGGGTTGGGGTTGCGGTATCGGAACAGGGCGTACGCCGAGTGGTCCTGCCCAAGAAAGCAAAAAAAATCGTTGAGCGGGAGCTGATCAGTTCGGAGTCCGACGTTTTGGGTCCGGAAAAAGGGCAATCGGTAGTTGTTCTCAATAAAGTGGTAAAACTGCTCCAAAAATATTTTTCCGGCGAACGCGTTTCCGTGGACCTGTGGGTTGATCTGCGCGGTTACACTCCCTTCCAACAGGCGGTCTGGGGAACTGCGGCACAGATCCCCTGGGGAAAGACGCGGTCCTACGGATGGATCGCGAAACAAATCAAGAGACCGCAGGCGGCCCGCGCAATCGGCCAGGCAATGGGCGCCAATCCCGTCCCCATCATTGTCCCCTGACACCGGGTGATCGGCTCAGCAGGTGCGCTGGGCGGGTTTTCCGGCGGAATTGATATGAAGAAGAAGCTCCTGGAGCTGGAAGGGCAGGAAAAAGGCTGCCAAAAACGTTCGAAGATCCCGCTGAAGAAGAGTATTCGTTAGTTTTTTGTGTGCGACTTATTGACTTTAGCTCGATTGACAATTTTTTTATCATCTAAGGACAATCAAGATTATGCTGCTGATACGACTTGTCGTAGGCCCCCTGCAAGTGAACTGTTTCATTCTTGCGGATGAAAAAACGAAAGAAGCCGTAGTGATCGATCCCGGCGACGACGCAGGGGATATCCTGAAGGTCATCAACGAAAAGGGTTTGAAGATCAAGTATATCCTCAACACCCACGCACACTTCGATCACGTGGGGGCCAACAAGGCGATTAAGGATGCCACCGGCGCCGAGCTGCTGCTCCATGAAGCTGATGCTGCGGCCCTCGCCAAGGTTTCGCACCAGTCCCGCTCCTTTGGCATGCCTCCGGTTTCCTCGCCGCCTGCTGACCGGTATGTAAAGCCAGGGGACCTAATAACCGCAGGAGAGGTGTCCCTCAAAGTCCTGCACACTCCCGGCCACACACCCGGCGGCATCAGCCTGCTGGAACAAGGGATGGTCTTTACCGGCGATGCGCTTTTTGCAGGGTCCATCGGCAGGACGGACTTCCCGGGCGGCGACCTCACGACGCTTCTTCGGTCCATTAAGACGAACCTCATGACGCTGCCGGACGATACAAAGGTATTTTCCGGCCACGGTCCGGCCTCAACGATCGGCGACGAGCGCCGGGACAATCCTTTCCTGAACAAAGAATCGGGGTTTGAATAAGCGGTTTTTCTTGAGGTTTTCCTCTCACTGTGGTAAACTAACCGATCAAAATAAACTGCCGCGTAAGAGCACCGGTTTCCAGAGGGTGTTTTAGGTGCATTCTGGTCCCGCTCCCTTTTTTTCTGACCGTGTTCATCCGTGGTTATAAGGATTTTATTAAAAGGAGAATCACATGGTTGTCGGTCCGATTAAAGAAGGTCTTACCTTTGATGATGTTCTGCTCCTGCCGGCAAAATCAGACATCTTACCCCGCGACGTGGATGTCCAAACGCATCTCACCAAGCGGATCATGCTGAACATCCCCTTCGTAAGCGCGGCCATGGATACGGTGACCGAGGCAAAGCTCGCCATCGCCCTGGCCCAGGAAGGGGGCCTCGGATTCATCCACAAGGCGCTCCCGATCGACGCGCAGGCCGAAGAAGTGGATAAAGTCAAAAAGTCCGAAAGCGGCATGATCATCGATCCCATCACTATTTCACCGGATGCCAAGATCTCCGATGCGTTGGATGTCATGAAAAAATACCGCATCTCGGGCGTTCCGGTCACGAAGGGACACAAGCTCGTAGGCATCCTGACCAACCGCGATCTCCGATTTGAAACCCGGCTGAACCTCAAGGTCTCGGAGGTCATGACCAAAGAACATCTCGTTACCGCACCCATCGGCACGACGCTAGAGAAGGCGATGAAGATCCTGCAGAAATACAAGATCGAGAAGCTCCTTATCGTTGATAAGGACGACAGTCTTCGCGGTCTCATCACGATCAAGGACATCGAGAAGAAGATCAAGTACCCGAACGCCTGCAAGGACAAACTCGGTCGCCTGCGCGTGGGAGCGGCGGTCGGCCCGGGAGATTATAACGAGCGCGTGCCCGAACTCCTCAAGGCGGGTGTTGACATCATTGTCATTGACACGGCCCATGGTCATTCCCAGGGCGTTATCGACGCGGTGAAAGGACTCAAGAAAAAGTATCCCGACCTTGATGTGGTGGCCGGGAACATTGCCACTGCCGAGGCAGCCAAAGACCTTATCCGTGCAGGCGCGGATTGCGTGAAGGTCGGCATCGGGCCCGGCTCCATCTGTACCACGCGGGTCGTGTCCGGCGCCGGCGTGCCGCAGATCACAGCAATCATGGATTGCTGTAAAGAAGCTGACAAGGCCGGCATCCCGGTCATTGCCGACGGCGGCATCAAGTTCTCCGGCGACGTCACCAAGGCGTTGGCAGCGGGCGCGTCACTCGTCATGATCGGCGGCTTGTTCGCGGGCACGGAGGAAAGCCCTGGCGAGAGCGTGCTGTTCCAGGGCAGGAGCTACAAGGTCTACCGGGGCATGGGTTCCATCGGCGCCATGGAGCGGGGCAGTAAGGACCGCTATTTCCAGGCGCATGAAGAGGAACGGTCCAAACTTGTGCCTGAGGGCATTGAGGGCAGGGTGCCGTACAAGGGGACCCTCTCGGCAAGCGTGCACCAACTTATCGGAGGCGTGCGCGCGGGCATGGGGTATTGCGGCGCCGAGAACCTGAAGGCGCTGAAAGAGCGGGCGCAATTCGTCAAGATAACGGTCGCGGGTCTTCGCGAGTCGCACGTGCATGATGTGGTCATCACCAAGGAAGCGCCGAACTACCGGCTGGATTAGCCGCAGGAGACAGGAGACAGGAGAATAGCCGCAGGCTTTAGCTTGCGTGAAGATTGAGTCATGCAGAAAGTCACGAATATCGAGACAGCGCGAAACAGACAGACCAAAAAATCGGCGTCTACACCCGACTCCGAGGGCTTCACTCCCTGCAGCCAGGACATGACCATCTGCGGCGATTGCGAGGGAAACCGGGCAAAGAACAAGTGCCCCCGTCTCAAGGAATGGCTGGCGAAGCGGGGAGAGTAAAAGTGCGGCCGGACAAGGTAACCTCATCCAAGACTCAATCAAACGCCCTGAGTTATGCATAGACTCGGGGTTTTTTGTCACGGTTTAGGAATAAGGATGGCGTGATGGTATGAATAGGGTCGGTAAGCATCGTGTGGCGACAGCTGTGAACCAGGATTTGCGTGTGGTCATTATGCCCGTCGGCTCCATCCGGCTGGAGTGGGCTGAGGCGGAAGACAGGATCGACAAAAGCCGGGACCTGCTCCAGAGGGAAATCTTTAAGCGTTTCTCCGAAGATCCGGACACCGCGTACCTCTATCTCACATTCTGTAATCAATCGGTCTCCCTTTCACCGTCGCTCGGCTATTTGCGCAGTTTCTGCGCCTCATTCGCTAAAAAACTGAGTCACACTCCAGATCTCGAGACGCTGCGCCACAATATAGATGTTCCCATCACTGATGATGAACTGGCCAATACGCTCATGCTCGCGCCGCCCATGATAGGCGCCGAGTATCTGTCCAGGGAAGTGCTGGCACTCGTCTGGCGGGGTCTGCTCGAGTCCTTTCGGCTCGAAATCAAGGAGTACAAGGGATCAGTCGAGGAATTTGTCCAGACCTACAGTCCGGACGTTCACCTTGTCGGCAGGGTCTTCTTTCACCTCGTGGAAAGCAAAAAGGACGACTTTCCCTTTGCCTTTCTCGCCACCTACTCCACGGGTCTCTCGAAACAGGGAAAGTCGCAGCACCTGCCGCTTAAACATGCGCTTGCCGAATACGGACGAGACAGCGGGAAGCTCCTTGATCTTCTTGCGACAGTGCAGCGCGCCTCAAAAGAAAGCGCGCTTGTCGCCGGGCTGCTTGAGAGCGGCGAGCTGTTCCACCCCCTCGCCTGGTCGGCAAAGGAAGCATATACCTTTCTGAAGGAAATTCCACTTTATGAACAGTCGGGCATCCTCTGCCGTATTCCGAACTGGTGGAAGGGAGGCGCATCTGGTCCGCGCATACAGGTTACGATGGGCAATGCCGTGCCGTCCGCGATGGGAATGGACGCCCTGCTCAGTTTTGACGTGGGCCTTTATCTGGACGATACGGCCATGTCTCCGGAGGAAGCGCGCAGGTTCATCGAATCCGCCGAGGGGCTTGTTCTGATCAAGAACCGATGGGTGGCCGTGGATCCGGAGAAGCTTAAGCAGACGCTCGAAGTCTACGGCAAAGCGCGGATCCTTGCGAAGCAAGAGGGCATATCGTTCCGGGACGCGCTCCGCCTGGAGCTCAACCCCCAATCGATGTTCGGCGAAATTGGCGGGGGCGGATCGATCACGGTCTCTTCAGGACTATGGCTCGAATCAGTCATGACCAGGATGCGCCGGCCCGAAACAGCGGATCCGGTAAAACTCGGACCGTCCTTCAAGGCAAAACTGCGTCCCTATCAGGAGCGCGGCGTGGCATGGCTCTCGTTTCTCGATTCGCTCAGGTTCGGCATGTGTCTTGCCGACGATATGGGGCTCGGCAAGACCTTGCAGGTCCTGGCCCTGCTGCACAGCCGGAAAAGCAGCAACGAAAAAGGAGCAAGCCTGCTCGTGGTCCCCGCATCGCTTCTGGCGAACTGGCAAAGCGAGATCCTGCGGTTCGCGCCGGATCTCAAGTATTTCATCGCTCATTCATCCGGCCAAGAGACAGGGAGCGTTCAACCGAAAGGCAAGGGTGAGCTTGACAGCCTTGATCTGGTCATCACAACCTATTCGATGGTCCAGAGGTATGCATGGCTCCACACCTACGAATGGCAACATGTCATCCTCGATGAGGCCCAGGCTATCAAGAACCCTGGGGCCAAACAAACGAAAGCGGTAAAGGAACTGAAGGCCGGGAACCGGATCGCCATGACCGGTACGCCGGTTGAGAACAGGCTCTCGGACCTCTGGTCTCTTTTTGATTTTCTGAACCCCGGGCTTTTGGGAAGCGCTAAGGAGTTTGCCGGCTTTGCGAAAGGGCTTGCCAAGAATCCTGACGGCTACGGACGCCTCCGGAAAGTGATTGGCCCGTATATTCTCCGACGTCTCAAGACGGACAAGTCCGTCATCTCCGATCTGCCGGACAAGGTTGAGATGAAGACCTGGGCGACCCTGTGCAGAAAACAGGCGATCCTGTATCAGAAGAAGGTGGACGAACTCAGGCTGATAGTAGAGAGCGCGGAAGGCATCCGGAGAAAAGGGATTATCCTGAGCGCGCTCCTCAAGTTCAAACAGATCTGCAATCACCCGGACCAGTACATCGGGAGCGGAGGGTTCGACGAGGGCGAGAGCGGCAAATTCGAGCGGCTGCGCGAGATCTGCGAAACGATCCACGAAAAGCGGGAGCGGGCGCTTGTGTTCACCCAGTTCCGCGAGATGACCGGACCGCTCCACCAGTTTCTCTCCGGCATATTCGAGCGGCAGGGGCTCGTGCTGCACGGCGGCACAGCAGTGGGCAAACGCAAGGAGCTCGTAGACCGGTTCCAGGGAGACGACTACGTCCCCTATATGGTTCTCTCCTTGAAAGCGGGCGGCATTGGCCTGAACTTGACGGCGGCGAACCACGTGATCCACTTCGACCGTTGGTGGAACCCCGCAGTCGAAAACCAGTCAA
>JAJYKN010000063.1 GCA_021788515.1 Nitrospirota bacterium
CTGATCACGTCCTGCCCTGCCGCGTCGGTCCGCCTGGATAGCAGGTTGAGATAGCCCGAGATCACCGCCATGGGGTTCCGCAGTTCATGGGCAATGCCGGCGGACATTTCTCCGAGCGCGGTCAACCGCTCCCTGAGTTCCACATGTTCCTGCAGCCGTTTCACTTCCGTGAGGTCCGTGAAGGAAAGGATCACGCCGATTGCCGCATCATGGCTGTCGGTGAGGACCGCGGTGTTGTAGCCGAGCCAGAGCTGGTTGCCGTCGAGGTCGAGCATCGCTTCCATGCGGGCCGAAGGGATTTTTCGTTCGAGCGTTTCATGAACCACCCTCGTGATGTCGCCGTGGGCAAACAGGTCTTCGCAGCTCTTGCCGAGCACCTGATCGCGATTCATGCAGAGCGTCTCCTCAGCGGCGCGGTTGATCGTCATCAATTGGCATTGGACATCAAAGGTCATCACCCCGCTCGTCACGCATTGGAGGATGTTCTCGTTGTAGCTTTCAACGTTCTCCGCCCGCTGCTCGGCGAGGGCCTTGAGCCGTTCAAGCTCTTTTTCCTTTTCCTTGAGCTGTTTCGTAACGTTCTGAAAGGCATTGATGATGAAGGTGGTGTCGGTGGTCTTCTCGCGCTCCCTGGTCTCCACCCCCAGTTCCCGTCGATAACGCCGGACAGCGCTCCAGAGCACGTATGCCGCAAAAACGAGAATCAGCAATGCGGGGAACAGTATGCGCAGAGTCTGACTGGTCATAGCCGGATCAGGCCGAGATACCACGATATGATATCAGGACCGTAGAACGCGCTCGCAACGGCGCCGAGCGCCAGGAACGGCCCGAAGGGAATGACCTTTTCCATTTTATGCCGTTTGAGCGCGATCAACAGGACGCCGACGACGGACCCGGCAACCGCGCCCAGCATAATCGTGAGGAGCGCCCCCTTCCATCCGAGGAAACTGCCGACCATGCCCATGAGCTTGATGTCGCCGCCGCCCATGGCCTCGACATGCCGCAATTTTTCCCAGAGCCAGCCGATTGCCAGCAGCGGACCGCCGCCGAGGATGATGCCGATGAGCGAGTTGATGAAAGCCGTGAGATAAGGCCCGGCGTGCGGCAGCAGGCCGTCGAGGTGGAACGGCAGCGGGTCCGCGAGCGGGTACAGGAAAAACGGCGCGAGGGAAAGCCCGATGAGCATGCCCGGCAGGGTGATGACGTCGGGGATGATCTGGTGGTCGAAATCAATAAAGGTGATGACGATGAGCGACGAGCAGAAGGCCATCAGGAGGACCGCTTCCCCGCCGAGCCCGACCTCGTGGACGATCCAGAGATAGAACAACCCGTTCATCAGCTCGACGATGGGATAGCGCCACGATATGGGCTCCCCGCAGCTCCTGCATTTCCCACGGAGGAGAAGGAAACTGATGACCGGAATATTGTCGTAAAATCTGATCGGGCTCGCGCACCGGGGGCAGTGCGAGGGAGGCGTTGCAATGGAGCGGCCGCGGGGCAGGCGCACGATGCAGACGTTCAGAAAGCTGCCTACGATCAGACCGAAAAGGACCACGACGATTGAAATCATGCTATGCTGTCCTCCGTGTGCTTCACCGTCGACTGGAAATCGGCATGGATGTCCTTGATCCCCTTTTTCAATTCCTCGATCTCCTGCTCGCGGTCAACAAGCTCGGCAAGGGCCGCAACGATGTCTTCATCCTTGAGCAGTTGATCGGTCGCTTTGGGCAAGGCGTTTTTCCTTTGAAGGTCCACGATCTTGCTGCCGATCGTTTGGTGGATCTCAGCGATACGGGCGTGGACTTCGTCGATCCGAATCCGGAGCCGGACAATGTTGACTTCGGCCCTCACCCGCTCCGCAAACGTGGCGGCAACGGCGGCTGTTTTCTTCGCGCCCTTCTCCATGTCCACAACGACTTTTTTCCAAATGTTCATCGAAACTCCTTGGTACAGGGTCAGACACTTGCTACTTGCCCCTTGACCCTATCTGTTTCACTTTATCAGAATACCGCCCAAATATCAACCTACGTTGATGAGCCCCAGTTTCCCCTGCCACTTCCTCCGCACAAGTTCGCGGAGCTTCGGGTACCCTGTCAGCACGGGATCTTGTTGAATGAGGTCGAAGGCCTCGGACCTCGCCTGTTCAACCAGGTCGGCGTCACGGATGATGTTCGCGGCCCGCAAATCCGGAAGACCGGACTGGCGGGTGCCGAAGAACTCTCCCGGGCCGCGCAGACGAAGGTCCTCTTCGGCGATCTTAAATCCGTCATTCGTGCGGCTGAACGCAGTGAGCCGTTCCCGGGCTTCGGGGGCGAACATGCGCGGTCCCATGAGGATGCAGTACGACTGGTGGCCGCCCCGGCCGACGCGGCCGCGCAGCTGGTGGAGCTGGGCAAGACCGAAGCGTTCCGGGTGCTCGATCACCATGACCGCGGCGTTCGGCACGTCCACGCCTACCTCGATCACCGTGGTCGAAACCAGGATCCGGATCTCGCCGGCCTTGAACGAGGTCATGATCGACTCCTTCTCCTGCCCCTTCATCCTGCCGTGCAAAAGACCGATCTTCCAGTGCGGGAAAATGTCTTTCTGCATATGTGCGGCCATTTCCGTCGCGGCCTTGAGATCGCTCTTCTCGGTCTCTTCCACGAGCGGATAGACCACATAGACCTGGCGGCCCTTGGCAAGCTCGCTTTCAATGAACTGGTAGGCCTCGGCCCGCTTGCTCTCGAAGAATAACCGCGTGATGATCGGGCTCCTCCCCGGCGGCATCTCGTCGATCACGGACACATCGAGGTCGCCGTAGACCGTGAGCGCAAGGGTGCGCGGAATCGGAGTGGCGGTCATGACCAGCACGTCGGGTTCATACCCCTTGGACGTGAGCGTCGAACGCTGCAGCACGCCGAAACGGTGCTGTTCGTCGATCACGGCGAGCCCCAGTCGCTTGAACTTCACCTGCGCCTCGATGAGGGCGTGCGTGCCGACGACGATCTGTGCGGAACCGGACTCGATCTCCGCGAGGACCGCCTCCTTTTCTTTTTTCCTGTGGCTGCCCGTGAGGGACCGCACCGCGAGGCCGAGGGGCCCGGCCAGGGCGCTCATATTTTTGTAATGCTGCTCAGCGAGGATCTCCGTGGGCGCCATGATGCAGGCCTGATAGCCGTTCTCGACCGCAAGAAGAGATGCAACCAGGGCAACGACGGTCTTGCCGCAGCCCACATCTCCCTGTACGAGCCGGTTCATGGGCCGCTCGGCAATCATGTCGCGCTTGATCTCGGCAATCACCCGCTCCTGGGCGCGCGTCAGGGTAAAGGGCAGGTTTTTTCGCAAGGCTTTCTCAAGGCTGTCCAGGGGCTTGAAGGAGATCCCTTTCTTTTCCGCAATGGTCCCTCTTTTCCTGAGCGCAAGACCCAGTTCCAGGACAAAAAGCTCTTCAAAACTGAGTCTTCGGTGGGCAGGGCTCATGCCGCGGTTCAAGCGGGCAATGTCTTTTTCCTGCGAAGGGAAATGGACTTCGAAATAGGCATCGGGGACCGGCATAAGTGAATATTTTTTGACGATCTCTTCGGGCAGCATCTCGTGAACGGAAGCGGCGCATGAATCCAGAATAGCTTTCAACATGCTCCGGAGATACCGGACCGACAACCCCGAGGTCGTGCGGTAGATCGGCACGGTCCTGCCCGTATGGATAAGACTATCCGGTTCAGTATCGTCCATGATCTCGTAATCCGGGTTGTCGATCTGCGGCAGACCGCCTTTATAGGGATTGGCCTTTACTATGCCCGAGAGAATGACCTTTTGGCCTTTTCTGAACATTTTTTGCATAAAAGCCTGGTTGAACCACGAACCGATGAGCATGCCGCTCTTGTCCGTGATCAGGAGTTCGAAGATCTTCACACGCTGCCGTTTGGTCGAGACCACCTCGGCCGAAACCACTTCTCCGGAAACGGTTTCATAGGAACCATAAGAGAGTCCGCCGATCTTCTTAAGATTTCCCCGGTCTTCGTAACGCCAGGGAAGATAGGCGAGCGCGTCTTCGACCGTGGAGATGCCGAGCTTCTGGAGCATTTCGGCCCGCTTCGGGCCGATGCCTTTGCAGTATTGAATGGGAGTATCGAGGCGGAGGCTGGGTTCCGATGTTAAGTGGATTGGAGCACTCGTTCTCACGGGAGCGACAGGTGACTCACTCCGGGCCCGTTCCAACAAGTTAATAAGCGCGCCGGCCCGAACAATACGGTGTTTCTTCTCGTCCGGGGAAAGACGGTCGAAACCGTTGAACAGTTTTTCAATTTCAGCAATCTCTTCGCGTCCGTTCGCCATTCGCTTCAATTCCTCGACCTGCACGCGCATGAACGGCTCCAGTGCCGCGAGACTATGAAGATGGGCGAAGTTGTCCCGGCTTGCAAAAGACAGGGGTCTCCTGATTCTATCGAGTATTGTCTTGAGGTCGTCCATGGTCATGCCGTGGATAATATTAGATTATTTTACCGGGTTTGTCGAGGGAAGAAAGCGCGTTTCGCGAGAACTACGTGAAGACACGTCAAAGTCTCTGACACGAATAAAGGCGGATGAGAAAAAACAAAGGCGCAGAATAATTCCTGCGCCTTTCATATTTGATCGACCGCAGCGGCTGAACCGGAATAGACAATCGGTCAAAGGCTGCGCGGCTTCCTCAGGCTCGTGCTACTGGACCTTGAACGCTGCTGTTTTGAGGATGGCGCCCTGTTCATCCACGACGTCCACCTTCCAGTCCCCCTTCATCCCGTTAATCGTTTTACTCGCCCAGGTCCGGAATTTCGCATAAGGCTTGATGGTAAGCGTTACCTTTCCCATCTCGTTCTGTCCGAGAGTCCAAACCACATTAACGGCTGTCTCCTTCTTCACGTCCTTGAACTCAAGGTAGCAATAGACCTTGTCCTGTGTTGCTGCGAAGGTGGACGAAACATCCACCGGCTTCCGATCCATCACGCTGCCGCAGATTTCCATCCGGGCGAGCTCAAGGCTCGCTGATGGGGCTGGTGCAGGAGCGGTTACCGACGGCGCGGTAGCCGCGGTCGGCGCCTGCTGGGCCATGACCGAGACAGCCACTGTCAAGAACGAAAGAACAATACCAAGGATTATCGTTTTTTTCATGGATTCACCTCCTTTCTCCTGAACAGGCGGAAAAGAATAATCATAGCGACTATTATAGCAACATTTATTCCACAAGTTGTGTTACGACCGCTCTTGATGAACCGCGGCCCAAATCGTCCACGGCCCGCACCACGAATTTCCCCGGCTTCGGCGTCCAAAAGAACGGTTTGCCGCTTACTGATTCGCCGAGGTATTCCTCGTTCACGAACCAGTGGATCGTCCGCGTGTCCGCGTCAGTTACCGCCATGAGCGGCAGGCGTTCCTCCTTGAGATTGGACGCTCTCAGACTATAAACAACCCCTTCCTGGGGCGCGGTGATTTGCGGCCCTGCGCCCCTGGACGCCGTGACGTCCATCCTGCACCCCGGTTCAAAGGGCGGCGGCACGCGACGGGGAATGCCGGCCTGCCGGAAGATCGCAAGAAGGTCGGACGGCCAGAACTCATATACTTCCGATCTTGTTCCCAATGCTCCGTCCGTGCAAGCGCGAAGACCCGTTCGCATGTTGACGAATATTTTTCGATGCACGTCACATCGTGTAATCGGAGATATCCCGGCGATGAACCACGTCAAGACTTTGTGATCGCAGTTTGGACCCGGCAGCCCTCCTGATAATGCGCAGACCTCGACTTTGGTCAGGTTCAAACCCGCGAGTCCTCTGCCGGAAAACTCATTGATTTCGGGATTCTGGGATTTGAGCGAGTCGATGATCTCGAAGAAAAGCGGCGCTGCCGCTTCCCGGCCGATGAACGCGGGATTTCCTTCGCCATCGAAATTCCCGATCCAGACCGCCAGCACATATGGCCCCACGACCCCGATTGACCATGCGTCGCGAAACCCGAAGGAGGTGCCGGTTTTCCATGAGACCGCGAGTTGATCCCGCACCCAATCGGCACGATATCCCTGTCCGGGTGGCGGGTTCGCTGCGAGCATATCGAGTACCAGGTAGCTTGCCTCTTTGCTCAGAAGCCGGGGTCCCTCTTCACCCTTATGGGTCTTGAGGAAATTGAGAGGCTTCATCACGCCGCCGTTCGCAAGCATCGCATAGAGTCGCACCAGCTCTTCCATAGAGACTTCCGCGCTCCCCAAGGCCAGGGTCATACCATAGAATGACTCCTCACGCATGCGCGTGATCCCGGCTTTTAGCAAGAATCCATGCAGCCCAGGAGGAGCAAGGCGCGATGCAATATCAACAGCCGGCACGTTCCTGCTTTTCACCAGGGCGTCCTTCGCCTTGATCGGACCCTCGAAATTGTTGTCGAAATTCTCAGGATTATAAGAGCCGAAGCTCATGGGCGCGTCTTTGAGCATGGTCATTGGATGGATGAGCCCTTGGTCCAGACCGAGGCCATATATGAAAGACTTCAGAGCAGAGCCCGGAGAACGCTTCGCCCGCGCCCCGTTCACCTGGCCGTCGATCTTCTGATCAAAGAAATCAGCGGAACCGGTCAGCGCTTTGACCTCAAGGGTCCGATGGTCTACAAGGAGGACCACGGCATTATTGATTCCCTTCCGATGGTTCGTTTCAACATAGGTTTTAACATGCCGCTCGATGAGTTTCTGGAGCCTGAGATCGAGTGTTGTATGAAGCACCGGATCAAAGGGATCAAGCTCGCGCACCTCGTTCGCGAAATGAGGCGCAAGGAACGGAAGGTCAGACGGCCGTTTAAGTACGATAGGCAGGTCGATGAAAGACTTCTGGTCTTTATCTTTCGGATACTTCCCCGTCCACTTGGCAAAGAGAACTTTACGGGCTTGTTCAAGATTCTGGTTCGCAGGTATCCCCTCCGCCCCTCTGCTCCCCATTCGCTTAGCCGGGCTCTGCGGTATCACGCTCAAGGTAAGCGCGTCGGGAAGGGTGAGCTTGTCCGCGTCCTTGTGGAAATAAATGAGACTAGCCGCTCCCGCGCCTTCGATGTTCAAGCCATAGGGCACAAGGTTGAGATAGGCTTCGAGAATATCGTTCTTGGAATACAAGAGCTCAAGC
>JAJYKN010000064.1 GCA_021788515.1 Nitrospirota bacterium
GGGCCACATTGTCTGAGGCGCCGTAGCTGAGCCGCTCCAGGTCATTCCCGTTTTTGCTCATGGTATAGATCTCGGTGCCGCCGTCCTTGGAAAGCGCCAGAGCGATGCGCTTGCCGTCCGGCGACCAGGCCGGGGAGATGTTCAGGCCTTCTGACCCCGACAGCTTCCATCGTTTGCCGGTCTCCATGTCCAGCTCGTACAGATCGGGGTTTTTGTCGCGGTAGGAAACGTAGGCGAGCGCTTTGCCGTCGGGACTCCAGGCCGGAGAAAGGCAGATGGACCGGTCCGCCGTTATCTTCAAGGGGTTCTGTCCGTCGTAGTCCATGACGTACAGTTCCTTGAAGTGCGTCTTGTCGGACACGTAGGCAATGCGGGTCCGCGCTATTCCCCGCTCGCCGGTATACCGCGAAACGATCTCGTCGGCGAACGTGTGGACCATCCGCCGGAAGGTATCCTCGTTGCCGAAATATTCCTTGTTTGCGATGCGCATTCCCGATGCGGCATCGAAGAGCTTGCCCTGCAGCACCAGGTCCGTGCCTTTTCGCTGGAGCTTGGCCCACACCACGCCGGTCAGGCCGAACGTGCCGCCGCGCTTGATAATGTCCCCGGGCGGCTCCGTGTTCCCTGCGTAGGACAGGTCGAGCTTTTTCGGGTCAGTCACGTCGAAAATCTCCGAGCGCCGCAAGTCCGCCTGCAGAACCTCGAGCGCCAGGGCGCGAAGCGCCGGCGATCCCGTCTCGTCATGAACGTCGAGCACGGCAATGGGGATCTTCTTGCTCTCTCCCTGGACCACACCGAGGTAGTACTGGGCCATCGCCGGCATTGCCGTGAGCAAACAAAGCGATATGATTAATAGTATGCGTTTCATTCTCATTGATGATGAAGAGCGGGAGCACGGGTCCGAGAAACTTGCCCGGGCACTGGCTTCCCCACAGTTTATTCTGCCATCAGATCCACGCTGAACTCCAGAGTCTGTTTTGCGAAATCTTCAGGCAGGGGAGGAAAGGGATTGGAGGAGCGGATGGCCCGTATGGCCGCAGCCTTGAATCCATAGGTCCCGACGGAATGTTCCTCATCGAGATTCACCTCGCCCACCCAGCCCGACCTGTTGATTGTAAAGATGACCCTGGCTTTCGCATCTTGCGCGTCCGGCGGAGGTCTCCAGTTTTGACCGATCTTTTCCCGGACCAGGCCGAGATACCACGGGAATTTAAAGTCCTGCTGCGGCGTTTGAACGGCAACGCCTTCACTCTTGGGGCCCGGCGTTGTTTCACCCGGCGCTGCTGCAGGCTTTTCCTGTTCGACCGCCGACTTTGGCTTCTGGTTCAACTCGGGCATTGCGCCCTTTTTCGGCAGCGCCTTCGTAGCTTTGGGTTGCCCTTTTTTCAGCTTCGGCAACGCCTTTTTCGCCGTTGGCTTGGGTGGGGCCGGGGCTACCGTCTTCGGCGCTTCCATCGACGGCGGGGACGGCGTGGCTTGCGGCAGGGGCGCGATCTCCGCGGGCGCACCCACGAGCTTCACCTCATAGAACGGAGGAACGTAGGCTTTCGGGGTCACCACCGTATAAAGCAAAAGCGCCGCAGCGACAACAGCGGCGTGGAGAAAGAAGGAAAAGAAGAGCGCAAGCACCAGTTCGTATCCTGACTGCCCGATCCTCTTCCCGGAGAGCAACTTCATTGCGCGGTCGCGCCTCCCGGCGCGGCTTCGGTCACCATCCCGAGCCGGTCGATGCCCGCCCGCTTCACCACATCCATGACCTGCACCACGGCGCCGTAGGGCGCTTCCTTATCCGCCCGAAGATACACATTAATAAGCGGCTTTGTCTTGCGAATGGAATCGAGCACAGCTCCCAGCCGGCCGATATCGACCCGCTCTTTTTCCACGAAAATTTCCTGTGCTTTCGTCACCGTCAGCACGATGCGGTCCTCGGGCTTGACGGTATTGGCCTCCGACTTGGGCAGGTTCACGTCGAGACCCCGGCTCATCATGGGAGAGACGATCATATAGAAGAACAGGATCGTGAGCAGCACATCAATGAGCGGGACGAGGTTGAGCTCACGGATTATATGCCGTTCCCGCCGTTCAAAGCTCATACCTTCCTCCGGAGCAGGTTCCGCTCGAGATAACTGAGATATTCCATGGAGAAGGAATCACACCGGATGGCGATGTCCCGGATCTTGTCCGCGAAATAGTTGTACGCGATAACCGCCGGAATCGCCACGAACAAACCGGAGATGGTGTTGATGAGCGCCGCGGCAAGGCCCGGCGCCAGCGCGCCGATGTCGCCCGCACCCTTGAGTCCGATGCCGTAAAAAGCGTCCATGATGCCCCAGACCGTGCCGAACAGGCCCAGCAGCGGCCCCACCGTGCCCGTCGTTCCGAGAAACGCCAGGTAGCGCTCCATGTACACGATCTCATCCTGCGTCGTGATCTTGAGCGAACGCTCGATCTCCTGGGAGATGAGCGGCCGCTCCTCATCGGTCACCTTCATGTCGGGCAGGGACTTGATGATGGCCTCGGCCTCTCGGTGGCCTTCGATAAAGAGTGTTGCAAGGGGGCTGAATTTCTTCGACTCCGCCTGTTTGATGAGATCATCCATCTTCTTGGTCTTCCGGAATGCCAGAAGGAACGCATGGGATTCCTTCTCAGCTCTCCGGAGAAACTGGTACTTCAGCAGGATCATGGCCCACGACACGACCGAGAACCCCATCAGGATCAACACGATCCCTTTGCCGACCCATCCGGTCTCGCCGAAGAGACCGAGCGCTCCCATACCCAGACCGGGCATTGCAGCTATTGCAAGCATTTATGATACCTCCATCAAAATATTGGAACTTGAAGATTGATGAACTCATAAAAAGTCAAAATCCACCTTTTTACGGGACCATCCATTTCCGATTTGAAAATCTTTTTGCTGCATCAATAGACGCCGATCACCTTTCCCATCTCCGACACGTCATACCCTCCCATGGCCACGATCTGTTCGCTAAACGCGCTGTCCGCGCCGATGATTGCAAGAAGCGCCTGGAGCATGGGCGTATCGTAGAACTCCTGCGGGATCGCCAGATCATACCGTTCCTGCGCCACAGGAACAAAGTCGAGATCGAGCGCCCGGGCCGCGGAAAGCACCGCAAGCCCGGTGTCCGCCGCTCCCGAGAGCACCGCGGCAGCCACGGCCATATGCGCGAATTCTTCGTGATCACACCCTTTTACATTCTTCGGGTCAATCCTCAATTTTTTGAGATGGAGGTCCGTCAGGAGGCGCGTGCCGGCGCCTGCCTGGCGATTCACAAACACCACCTCTGGCCGGGCAAGGTCCGCAAAACCCCTGATGTTTTTCGGGTTGCTTTTCGGAACGATGAACCCCTGGGTCCGGTACACGAGGTTGACCAGAACGGTCCTTGTGCCGGGGAGCAATTTTTTGATATAGCTGATATTGTATTCCCCGGTGTCCTCGTCCAGGAGATGGGTGCCGGCAAGGTGGGCCTCCCTGCGCTTGAGCGCCAGGAGCCCTCCCATGCTTCCCACGTGGGCCGACGACAAAGAATACTCGGGATGTTTTTTCCTCAGGAAGTTCGCAAGGAGATCGAGCACATTGTCGTGAGACCCGATGCAGACAATGGTGTTCTCAATATCGTGGGGCGAACGCAGGAGTTCCACCGTCACGTCGTAGTTCGCCGCGATCCCCTCGCTTGCTGACGGGACGCGGATGACTCCGTCGGCCCTCACCAGCGACATGAGCGCTCCGGCGCCCCGTGTCACGGGTGTGGCGATCAAATTTCCGGCTACGCTGCCCAGCTTGACGCGGATGAATTCTTCCTGGCCGAGCGACGACGCCACTTGTCTGCTCAGCTTTGCCGTGATCGTTCCCTGGTCAGGCGGCGTTATGCCGAGAAGCGCGAAGAGAAGCGGCCTCACAAAGAGATTGAACGTGAGCGCTGCGGACACGGGATAGCCGGGGATGCCGATGACCGGTTTGTTGTTCACGATCCCGAGGATTACAGGCTTGCCGGGCTTGATCGAAACGCCGTGCACGATCACTTTTCCCAGTGCCGCGATCACGTCGGCGGTAAAATCTTCCCTGCCGGCTGACGAGCCCGCATTGATCACGACGAGGTCGGAATCAACGAGAGCGTCGAGAATGGTCTTCCGGAGCAGCAGGGCGTCGTCTTTTACGATGTTCTTCCGGACCGCGTGAGCGCCGCACTCCGCAGCCATGGCGGAAAGCATGGTCGAGTTAAAATCGATGATGTCGCCTGTTTTGAGCGCGCTTCCCGGTTCAACCAGCTCCGTTCCTGTGGGAATGATCGACACCACCGGCCGGTGCCGGACCATGACGGAAATGTGGCCGCTCGCGATCATGGCCGCCATATCCGCGGGGCGGACCACGTGGTTCTCGGAAATGATGAGCTCAGTGGCCACAATGTCCTCGCCCACGAGCCGCACATGCTGCCACGGCGTTGCCGGCTTCAGGATCTCGATCTCGGATCCCGAGAGCTTTTCCACGTCTTCGATCATGACCACGGCGTTCTTCCCCTCGGGCATGGGGTCCCCGGTGTCGATCGCAACCGCCTGGTCGGGAACGCGCAGGCGCTTCGGCCTCGTTTCACCGGCGCCGAAGGTGTCAATGAACGTGACGGCATAACCATCCATGGCTGCCGAATGGTAGAAGGGCGACGAGATCTTCGCTGCCACCGCCTCGGACGTTACGCGTCCGAGCGCGTCGTTGATGGGGACGCGCTCGCCCCCAAGCGGCCCGCCGATGCCGGCGGCTTTCAAGGCGTCATGGTATTTCCGGATCGCGTCAGCGAGCGGCTCGTTGTCGAGGTATTTTTTCTGTTTGAATGCCATAGCACCGTGAGTGGGATAAACGACAAAAAAATAGCAGCGTCGCTAACGTATCTTTGTTTGCTCAGAACAGTCGCACTTCCACTTCTTCGCCGGCCTCGATCCCTATTTTGTTCATTGGCACCACAACGGTGCCTGCGGCTTTTACGAGCGTGCTGATGAGCCCCGACGCGCCGAACACGGGCCGCGCCCAGAGCCCGTCGTCCCGTTTCTCGAGCGTTACGCGCACATGATCTTCCCGGCCGGGGCTCGATGCGATGCTTCGCGCGAGCTTCGCCTGAACCGTGCGATACGACGGCACGTCTTCGAGTGCCGGATCGGGAATCTCCCCGGTCAGGCGGGAGAGCACCGGCTTTACGAAGACGTCGAAGCAGATGCTTACCGCGGCCGGATGGCCGGGCAGGCCGAATATGCCAACCGGGCCGTTCGCTGCTCCGAGGACGCCGATGATAAGCGGTTTGCCCGGCCTGATCGAAACGCCGTGCACCAGCACGCCGGGCTTTCCCGCATCATTGATGACTTTTGCCGTGAGGTCGGCGGTCCCTACGGAACTCCCGCCGGTCATGAGCACAAGCGCGCACTCGCTGACCGCCGCATCGAGCGTTTTCCGCAAGGGAGCATACTCGTCGCGGATAATGCCCTTTTTCACCGGCACACCCCCCGCTTGCGTTATCAGACCTTCCAAATTATAGGAGTTGCTGTCCCGTATCTGGCCGGGACCCGGGACCGTGTTCGCAGGTGCGATCTCGTTCCCCGTGGAGATGACGGCAACCTTCGGTTTTTCGAAAACGCCGATGTCAATGATCCCCAGGCCCGCGAGCGCAGACATGTCCTGCGGCCGCATGCGGCGCCCCCGCCGAAGGATGCTCTCTCCTTTTTTGATGTCATCGCCCCTCTGGACCACGTTCTCGAGCGGCGCAACCGCCTTCACCACTTCGATGCTCTTCGCATCAACAGGCTGGACGTGCTCGAACATCACGACGGCGTCCGCGCCGTCCGGGAGCGCGCCGCCGGTGGCGATTTTCATGGCCTCGCCCTTTGCAATGCTGCGGTCCGGCATGGTGCCCATGAGGATATCGCCGGTGACCTGAAGAAAAGCCGGCCGCGATTCCGCAGCGCCGAAGGTGTCGGCGCTCCTGACCGCATACCCGTCCATGGTGGAGCGGTCGAATGCAGGAAGATCGGCAGGCGCCGTTATGTCGGAGGCGAGAACCCGGCCGAGGGCGGAACTGATAGGAATAGTTTCCAACAGCGGGGAGGAAATGGCAAGGTGCTCGTTCAGGATCCTCTGCGCCTCTTCACGGGAAACAACGCCGCTTCTGCCGAGCATGTCTTTGACGATCATAGTCACTCCAAAAAGCTATATCCAAACCACAAACACCAATCCCCAATAATGCCCAAATTTCGAGAACGTCAATGACCAAAACGTTTGGAATTTTGATGGTTTGAATTTGGTGCTTATTTGGGATTTGGCGCTTGCTACTTGGCGCTTTTTACTTTCCCTGCGCCTTCGCCTTCACCTTGCGCACGAACGAGGCCGCGCGCATGCCTGCGACGGACCCCTCGCCCGCCGCAGCCACGATCTGCATTCCGCCGCAGGTGCAGTCTCCGGCAGCGAACACGCCGTCGAGGTTCATACGCTGGTGCTTGTCCACGATGAGGCAGCCGCGGTCGTCGGTCACTCCCCCCGCTTTCAGGATGAGCTGCGAAATGGGCGTGGAGCCCATGGCGATGAACACCCCTTCGAGAGGGAGCACTTTTTCGGAGCCGTCCTGGGTGATCTTGAGACCCGTGACCAGTTCGTCTCCGACAACCGCATGGATCTTCGCTACCGGAAGGATCTCCACGTTCGGCTTGGATTTGAGCCGGTTCATGACAGCCGTCACGATATCGAGCTCCTTGTGCGGCACCATGGTCACCTTTTCGGCGAGGTCGGCAAGGTGGAGCGCCTCTTCCGCCGCCTCATTATCGGAACCCACAACAGCCACTTTCCTTCCTTTGAAAAAATTACCGTCGCAGGTGGCACAGTACGATACGCCTTTCCCGAGGAATTCCTTTGCGCCGGGCACCTCGAGTTTTTTTCTGGCCACGCCGATCGCGATAATGACGACGTGCGCTTCGTAGACCTCGTCGCGCGTGCGAACGCGCTTGACCTCTCCCTGCAGTTCCATGTCCACAACTTCCACGGGATAGATGATCGTTGCGCCGAACTTCTCCGCCTGCTGTGCCA
>JAJYKN010000065.1 GCA_021788515.1 Nitrospirota bacterium
TGATTCTTTAGTAACTAAAAAAACGATCCCGGTTTCGCCGGTCACTCCGGATAAGCGGCCCCTCGCGGGATCTCCGCCTGTTCCTTTCGCACGGGCCAATACCAGAGCGTCCCGTCTATCACCATGAGAAGCCCCGCCGCAATGAGCCAGAGATTGAACGATGTCAGCAGGCCAAATCCAAAATAGTTTATGACACCGATTCCGATGCTCAGAAAGGATATACCCGTCCGGATAAAGGCCAGCCCGGTCCGTGCGCGGGCATAGATGGTGCGGTAACAAGCGGCTATCGTCCGCTGGGCAGCCAGAACATTCCGTTCCCGCGCAAACATGGTGCGCACTTTGCTCGACGGTGACGGATACAGATAGGTGCTGTGCTCGGAAAGATAATCTCCCATGCGGGCAAGCATCGTGCCCTGTGTTTGACGCTTGATTCCCGTGTTTTCCAGAAGATGGTAATTTTCGAGGAATTGAATCGTTGTCGCAGTGACCTCCACCAGCGTCTGGTGCCCCGGAGGGGTCAAGCGGGATTTCCGGACGTTCAGATACTTGGGAAGACCGTAAAAAGCGATTATAATCCCGATTATCAGTACGGAAAAATACAGATGAGGGGAACTGCTGGCGTTTTTCGTCTGGAGCAAGGTATTGGAAAGCGCAATCGTGCCCAACCCCCAGCGCTGGAAGGCAAGGCCGGTCCGGGCGCTCGCAAGGTCGGTACGGTAGCAGGCGAGCCGCGTCCTCCAGTGGGCCATGGTATTGCGCCAGTAGGCGAGGCCCGTCCGTTCCGTGCCGATCAACAGTCCCGGTTTAGCATGAAGATAGTCCTGGATAAACCACTGTATGTCGGAATCGAGGGTGACCCGGAATTCGTATCGTTCGGCCGGGACGTATTTTTTCACGTCGTCCCTCACCGCGGGGCTGTCCGGGTACCTTGCCGCAATGACCACGGTGCCGCTGCTGTCTTTGATGACGGGCATCCACTGGTTCGTTGAAAGCGCGTCAGCACTGAGGCCGGTCAGAAGCTCCGGCGGGATGGGGAGGCGTTCATCATATTCAATAGAGGGGCATTGGTAGAACGCGGCAAGCGCCTCAAGCAACAGGTGCTTGGGCACACCATACTCCGCAGGCAGCAGTTTCTCGAGGTCGATCCCCCGTGCCTGGGCGACGAATGCCGCTTCTTCAAGCATGGTCCTTTCGAGAATTCCCTGATCAACCAGGAAGGAAAATTCCGGACCTGTCCGCTCATCGGCATTCGTCAGATCATTATTCATGTTCAGAAGCTCACTATTCATTTTGGTTAAAAATAACGGTTCCCCATTTATTCGTCGGCACGCCATAATCGGGAAGCGTTATCTCCATATCACCATTGCTATAAGGGTACTGGGCTCTCGTTCTTTTGGCCGGGATGGCCCAGTAGTACCCGTCAGCAATCAACACAAGACCCAGGACGATCAGGATGATGTTAAAAAGCGTCCAGCCGACCGAAGCCTCGCCGAAATATACCATAAGGCCCGCACCAACGGCAGTAATACTCATCCCGGTCCGGACAAATGCCAAACCCGTTCGCGTTACCGCCATGACTGAGCGAAGCCTGGCCATTACGCATCGCCGGTCCGCGAGAACAGTCCGCTCGAGTGCGAGGCCGGTCGTGGCCCATATGCCCGGCAAATGGGAAGCACGGACCGGCGGACTTGCGTTGTCTTTTTTGGGCCCGGTGCGGTTATGCCGGAGCGGGAAAACCTTGTCCCAGATGCTTTCCTTGTTGACCGCGTCAATCACGGATTTAAAACTGTCTATGCCGGACCGCCTTCCGCCGAGATACCAGTAGAACCCTTCCGCAGACATCAACAGTCCCGCAACGATGAGCGACACATCGAGAATCGTCCACCTGCTGGTGTGAAATTCCCGGAGCAGTCCGATCCCGAGTCCGATGAAGGCAACTCCCGTCCTCGTAAAAGCGAGCCCTGTCCGGCCCCGAGCAAGCTTGGTCCTGTGGCCTGCCAGGGAGGTGCGTTCCTCCGCCATGTCGGTCCTGTCGGAGGCAAGAAACCTTCTTCGCATGACTGGAGAAAGATTTTCCCACCCCGCCCGAAGCGCTTCTGCGCCCATGACCGCGGCGCTGCGGTTGAATACGGGGTTTCCCTCTGAGTTCATTGACTCCTTCAGCACGCAGACGCCCCAGGAAGGCTCGGTACAGGAAGAATCAATCGGTTTTTTTGCTATCTTTCGAGCGGGGAAATACCATTTCAGCCCATCGTAGAGCATGATAATGCCGGCAACAAGAAGCGGCGCCTCGAGAACGATAAAAATGCCTATGCCGAACACTCTGAGGAACAAGAGGGCGATAATGATGAACGAGACGCCGGTCCTGATGAACGCCAGGCCCGTTCTTCCCTTGGCGAATAAGGTCCGGTAATGCGCATAGGTTGACCGCCGATAGGCGAAATAGGTCCTCACCCGTGCCAAGGGCGTCCTCCCGCCGGCGAAGGGAAACCAGGGATTAACGTCAAAATTGTGCTCGATGATGCGAATAATGTCGGAGGGAAGGGCAACAATAAAATCGATATGCTGAACGCCCAGCGTCTTTTTAATGTCGTCAATCACCCGTTGATCGTCGGGTAGATAGGCGATCACTTCGGCCCGCTCCTGCCTGACCGATCGCGGAAACCAGAGAGACTGCTTGAGTTTCTCCATGTCCAGGCGCAGAGTAATGAAATACGAAGCGATGACGCTTTCATCGTATTCCACGAAAGGAAGCCCGTAGAATTCGGACAGGCAAAAGAGGATCTCGTGCTTTGCCACGCCCTTTCGGAGCAGCAGTTCTTCCAAGGCGATACCGGACGATGCTGATTCCCGTGCGAAGGTACCCAGTTCGTCTTCGGAAAGAATTCTTCTTCTGAGAAGTCTGTTAAATTTTTTCTTCAACATAATAATGACATTCCTGATAGTGACATTCCTGCAGCCCGGTGGAACGGAAGACAATGCGTCTCATAAGGAGGTTGCCGGCTTTTCCACCAAAGAGGGCTGCCTTTCTCACGCCTCCGAACAGCAGATGCACGGCTAATCGTTCACACTGCGCGGATTAAGCCTTTTTTTCTTCTATTTTTTCTACCGCTGTTTTTTCTACCGCAGCCGCTTCCTGTCCTTCTCTCATTGCTTTCTTGAATTCCTTGATGCTCTTACCCAATCCTGCTCCCAATTCCGGGAGTTTTCCCGGGCCGAAGATGACCAGGACGATCACGAGAATCAGAATCAGATGCATCGGTTGCGCTAATCCTTCAAACATTTTTTTTACTCCTTTTCCCTGCTCTTATTGGCGGAAGTTAGATGGGAGGCTTGCCGCCTCCCCGTTACAAGAAGTTGCAATGTACCACAAAATAACTCCGCACACAAAGAAAAATTTCTCTTTATTTTCCCAATTATTTGACGAAAACACGCCCTTTACGACACCCCGACCACATACACCGGGCAAGGTGCTCGGTCGATCACTTTTTCCACCACATGGTCGCCGAAAAGCCTGCTCAGGATCCCTTTTTTCTTTTTCGACCCCATGATGATGAGGTCGCAATTCTCTTCCTGTGCAACCTCCACAATGCGGTCAGGTACGTCCCCTGCTTCCAGCCTGGTCTTGACGAGCGCGCCCTCGGCTTCAGCGATCTTGTTGATATCCGAGAGGGCTTTTGCCCCTCCGTCGTCCAGCACGTCGTTCAAGTTCTTGATGCCCGTCAGGTCGAGGTCTCCCTCGTAAGGCTGGACTACTTTCACGACCGTTATCCAAGTCTTTTCGTCCTGGGCCAGTTTGATGCCTTGTTTCAGGACTTCCCGGGACCCGTTCACTGCGATAAGAACTTTTCTATAGCCTTTCATATGCTCACTCCTGCCTGATGCTCAAATAAACCTTTGAGGGAAATGGTGAAATAAAAGATGATAAGGAAGATAGGTACAGCCTGAATTGTCTTCTCCCTTTTCTCCATCCCTCACCATTTCTTCTCTCCAGGTGTTGGGTTGTCTTCCTGATCGATTACCTACCTCGCGATCAATACCGGGCACGAGGCATAGGCAATGACGCGTTCTGCCGTACTACCCATGATCGCCTTGTTCATGCCGCGCCATCCATGGGTCCCGACGACAATCAGGTCGTGCTTCATCGTGTCGGCGATCTCGACGATCTTGTCTCCGGCATGGCCTTCCTGCACCACTGCCTTGATCTGAACCCCCTGCCTGGCGGCAAGCTTCTTTGCGCCTTCCACGATCTTTTCCGCTTCCTGGTAGAGGCTTTTCTTGATGGTTTCGGTCTTGAAAAAATCCATCATTTCTTCATACTTGGGGATCACGTACAGGACCGAGATCTCCGAGCCGTCGGATTTCGACAAGTCGCAGGCGCGGCCGAGCGCTGTTTTGCTCGACTCCGATCCGTCAAAGGGCACCAGGAGTGAATGATAGGAGCCCACGCAATCGGCGCAGGGCTTTTTCACAACCAGTACATCGCAGGGAGCATTAAGAACGACCTGCGACGTCACGCTGCCCATGAGCAGCCGCTTGAGCCCTTTCCTTCCGTAGGTGCCGAGTGCGATCAGGTCGGCTTTTTTGCCCTGGGCTACGTCAACAATCACTTCCGGGGGCTCGCCCTCGCAAATGATCGAGTCCACATTCCCGTTCAGCCCGTATTCGGCTTGAAGGTTCTTCTTTGCCTCCAGGCAGACGTGCCTGCCCAGTTCCAAACGCTTTTCCATCTGCGAAGGAAGGACGGCGAACTCCTCCTGGTCGAAGTAGACCGCATGGACGAGATAAATCGTACCTGTTCCTCTTTTTACGCGAAGAGAAACCTCTTTCAGCGCGGCCTTGCTCGACAAGGACTCATCATATCCGACGACAATTGATTTATACATGATTAATGAGCGCCTCCGCCTTTTCTGAACACCAGACTTACGCCGAAACCCGCACCCAGGGCAACACCGATCGAGAGGAAGCCGTAGAATGCCGCGTTGTTTTTGGCCATGGTCGCCAGCGTTTTGACCATGCCGACCTGTTCGACATTCACCTTTGTCTCGGCCTGTTCCACAACCTTGCCGTTCTTGACAGCGTAGACCGAGACCAGATAGTCGCCGGGCTGGGCCTGGTAAGGCCAGTCGGTCAGGATATAGTAATCCTGACGGCCGTCCTTGTTCATCGTTGTCTCGATCTTCCCGAACGACGTGGCATAAACTTTGGAATCCTCTTTGAATCTGACGAATTCGCTGAACCACTTGGTCTTTTCTTCCTCGTTCGCAACAGGAGTGACCTCGACGTGCTTCTGCAGAGCAGTGTAGCCGATGGTATATTTTTCCATTTCCTCCCTGCTCAGGATATCATCGATCTTTTTCGTGCTGAAGACCTCATAAAAGTTCGGCGTGTTCTCGAACTTGAGCTGCCCTACGTTCATCCAGAGCATGCCCCCGACTTTGCCCTTCTGTTTTAATACCTGGTGCCCCTCGGGAGAGGTTATCTTGATGACCAGGTCCACGTTCGGGTCCGACTCGCCGCGAACGCTCACAGAGCTGCCGTGATAGAAGAAATCAATCGTGATGTGGTCGTGGTTCGCCTTGGCCGTGAGCATGGCGGAAGCCGGTTTAGCGGCGACGAGTTGGAACAGGGAAAACACGAGCATGAGAAGCAACGTGCCGAGAAATCTCGTACTGCCGATAAATCTCGCATAGTGGATGATGAGCGAATGAAGATGGATATGCATTAGTGGCCTCCTGCCTGAGAGAGAAGTAACGACGGGGTAAGCGTCAGTTCGAAAATGATCTTGACCGTCACCGCCAGCACGATGCCGGCGAGCAATATTTTGAGCTGGTCTGCCTTCAGCTTCCTGCCGAACACCGCGCCGACCTGGGCGCCCACGGTGGAGCCCAGAAGCAGCAGCACGGCCAGGATGAAATCCACGCTGTGGTTGGTATAGGCCTGGAGGAACGTGACTTCGATACAGGTGAACAGGATCTGGAATAGGCTTGTTCCGACCACAACGTGCATGGGCATCCTGAGCATATAGACCATGATCGGGACCATCAGAAAGCCTCCGCCCACTCCCATGATCGCCGCAAGAATGCCCACGAACCCGCCGAGGACGATGGGGACGAAAATGGAATGAGTGATTCCCGATTTTTCAAACCGGGTCTGGAGCGGCAAAGACTTGAGGAACCTGCCCATGGCCGATTCCTTCTCTTCCTTCGCTTCTTCGACAACGGTGTTCTTTTTCTTTTTCATGCTCTGAAGGCTTTCGATGAACATGTAAACGCCCACAATGCCGAGCATCAGGACGTAGGTCATCTTGATCACGAAATCCGCATTTCCCATGGCATGCAGCAGCTTGATCCCCTGCACGCCCACAATACCGCCCAGAAAACCGCCGGCCAGGAGGTAGAGCCCCATTTTAAAATCAACATTGCCGACCTTCCAGTGCGCGTAGGTGCCGGACGTCGACGCAGCCACGATCTGGTTGGAATCGGTCGCCGCAGCAACCGTCGAGGGGATGCCGAACATGATGAGAAGCGGCGTCATGAGAAAGCCGCCGCCTACGCCGAACAGGCCGGAAAGCAGCCCAACTGCAAGCCCCAGCCCCACAGGAACCAAAATATTGATGCTTGTTAATGCCACCGGTAAATACAAGTACATTGTCTCACTCCTTCTCTTCGAATTTTAAATTTAAATATGGCACTCTATTCTTCAATCGCTCTCCGGAGAACATTGTTTTCCGAAGAATAAACGGAAAAGTTCAGCAGGCCATGCCACAGGCCTGTCTGGTCATGGTCACGATCGGCCGCGAAGCGGTCCGGACGAGCCGGTTCAGGTCCTTGGATGAAACCGTGTCGCTCCCCGTCACCGCAGGGCTCAGGACCACCTTGTCGATCCCTGCATGGTTCTTCAGGAACGCCCTGATTCCTGATACCACATCAAGATCGGTGTCCTGGACGCTCACCCGGATTCCTTCCTTGAGACATTTTTCAACGAGCCCGGCAAGTACTTTTTAGATCGGA
>JAJYKN010000066.1 GCA_021788515.1 Nitrospirota bacterium
CCGAAAAATGCGGATATGTAAAGCCAAGGGGCCCATCAGGGGGCATTCCTTGTGCTCTCTGCCTGTTCATGGCAGGCCACGCCGCCCTGCCCTGAAATAAAAGAAGTGAATCGGTGAAGCGGATCCGGGGAAGAACTCCGCGTGCTTGCTTTCACCGATTCACTTGGGGACGTTTCAAATCTGACACCTTGCGGACTACCGACTATTCAGCGCCGATACCTACATACTCCCTGACCTTCTCGGCGTCGAACTTCTCCTGGGCCTCTTTATCAGGATTCATGAGCGAGACCAGGATACCGATCAGGAACGCGGCTGCCATGGAGAAAAGGCCCGGGTTCCTGAGCGGGAAGATAGCCTTCGGCATGGCCGCAGCGGCATCCTTCTTCTTCGCCGTGAGGGCGTCCTTTTCCTGCATCTTTGCCGACACCGATGCCTGGACTCCCGCATTCTTCTTCTCAGCGGCCGTCTTTTGCTTTTTCTTCATCTTTGCGACAGCATCCGCGCTCACCATCTGCTTCTGCAGATCGGCGATCTGCGTATCAACAGCTGCGGCTGCGACGGTGATCTCCTTGACCTGCGCGTTCACCTTCGCCACTTCACCCTTGTTCACGATGTCGACCCACACGGTGGGGCTCAGGATGACGAGCACGACGGCGACGATCAGGCCGGTATAGATGCTCGTTACCGCTCCGTAGGTCGTGAATTTTTTCCACATGATGGACATGAGCAGCGCCGGGAAGTTGGCGGAAGCTGCGATTGCGAAGGTCAGACCGACCAGGAACGCGACGTTCTGTCCTTTAAACAGGATTCCGAGAAGGATCGCGCATATGCCGAGACCGACGGTTGCAATTTTCGCGACCTTCACTTCTTCTTTTTCATTCGCGACACCGCGGCGGATCACGCCGACATACAGGTCGTGAGACAGGGCCGATGCGCCGGCAAGCGTGAGACCCGAAACCACGGCAAGGATCGTGGCAAAGGCAACAGCCGACAGGAAACCGAGGAAGATATTTCCGCCGAGGGCTTCTGCCAGGAGCGGACCGGCCATATTGCCGCCCGCGTCAATGCCCATGATGACCTTCTGGCCAACGAGCACGGCAGCGCCGAAGCCGATGGTCACGGTCAGAATGTAGAAATAGCCGATGAAGCCCGTTGCGTAGAACACCGACTTGCGCGCTGTTTTTGCGTCAGGCACGGTGTAGAATCGCATCAGGATATGGGGAAGACCGGCGGTGCCGAACATGAGGGCGAGCCCGAGCGAGAACGCGTCAACGGGACTCGTCACCAGTCCGCCGGGCTCTAAAAACTTCTGCCCCAGCGGCGTTGCAGTGGCTGCCTGCTTGAACAGCTCGGCGTAGCTCCACCCGAACTTGCCGAGCGTCATGACCACGAGGATCGTGGCGCCGCCCAGAAGCAGGCCGGCCTTGATGATCTGCACCCAGGTGGTCGCGATCATGCCGCCGAAGATGACGTAGGAGATCATGAGCGCGCCGGTGACCACGATGGCCAGCTCGAACGGAAGACCGAACATGAGCTTGATCAGCGTGCCCGCGCCCACCATCTGCGCGATCAGGTACGTGAGCACGACGACCAGCGAGCCCGCTGCCGCTGCCGCGCGGATCGGCCGCTGCTGCAGCCGGAAGGCCACGACGTCTGCGAACGTGTATTTGCCGAGGTTCCGGAGCGGCTCCGAGATCAGGAACATGATGATGGGCCATCCAACGAGCCAGCCCACGGAGTAGATGAGGCCGTCATACCCCTTAGTGGACACGAGGCCCGCGATGCCGAGAAACGAAGCTGCGCTCATGTAGTCGCCGGCAAGCGCAAGCCCGTTCTGGAAACCGGTGATGTTTCTGCCTGCTGCGTAGAAATCCTTCGTGGTCCTCGTCCGTTTTGCCGCCCACCAGGTGATCAGGAGGGTCGAGATGACGAAGGCGATAAAGAACGCGATTGCAACCGGGTTAGCCTGTCCGATGATTGTCTGGTGCATGTTAGCCACCTACCTTTTCTATGACTTTTTTGACAAGTTCGTCATACTTCACGTTCGCCCACCAGATGTAAATCCCGGTGAAGACCCATGACAGCAGGATGGTCCCCACCGCGATCGGGATGCCGATCGTGGCCGCACCGTCGGCGCTCATCTTCTGCGAGAGAAAGGGCTTGCCTTCCGCAACGAGATAAATGAACCCAAAATAGAGCACGAGTTCCAGGATCGTCAGAATGATGGAGATAGTGTTCTTCTGACTTGACAACTTTATGAAATCCGGGTCATTCAAGATGTCTTCTTTCTTTAACTTACTCATGATTCATCCTCCTCTTTTTAGTGTTCGATTCTAAAAGTTGCTGAACTCCCCCGATAAATTGAAGTGATCACCCCCTTTGAACGGAATTCCTAGGTTAATCAAATCCCCGATATCCTCTACTCCCGCCTCGGTCAGCAGCGGGAGAAACCGTTGCAGCAACTGGGCCGTTATAAACGCATCCATCAGCGCGTTGTGCGCGCCATTGATCGGGACGTCGAAGCATTTCACAATATCGTACAACCGGTATCCCGCGAGCGACGTTGCGAAGCAGTCGCGGGACTTGTTCCTCTTGCGGAGCCATTCATAGATGGCGAACGTATCGATTGCCGGGTTCGGAATATTTTTACCGCTGATCCGCTTCATTTCTCGATTCAGGAAACTGAGGTCGATCGAGATGAAGTGTCCCGCAAGGATTGCATCTCCGCAAAACTCGGTGAATTCGGCAAGCACCGTGCCGATGCCGGGCTTTGCCGCGACCTCCGACGGCGTGATCTCGTGGATGATGACACTCGAGGCCTTGAGCTCCGTCCGCGGGCTTACGAGCCGATAGAACGTGTCCCCGAGCTCAATCCTCCCTCCGGTCATCCGAACAGCCCCGATCGACACAATGGAATCTTTCTTTTCGTCCAGACCGGTCAGCTCCGTGTCGAGGACCACATACCGCGCCTCGGAGATGGGCACGCTCCTGTCGATCTTTTGCTTCTTCTTTTTTCGCTCGAAAAGGCTCAGCATGCTTTGAACCAGTGGAACTAATTCCTAATTCTTAATTCCTAATTCTTAATTTCCGCCCCTTTACCAGATAAGCGACTTATACCGCTCGATGATGAGGTCCTGCACTTTCGAGATCAGCTGGAAAGACTCTTTGATCGATCTCTTCTCAAGGTTGCTCAACCGGTTCGGGTTGATGAAATTGTCCGGCGCCTGTCCGGAGCTGAGCTGCTGGTACTGATGGTGGATCCGGAGCAGCATGATGAACTCAAAGGCGTGTTCGAAATCGTCGGCGTATTCCTCGACGATCGTATGCATGCTTCGGAGGGTTTCGATCCGTTCCAGGGTCGACGTTTCGGAGATCCCCTTCTCGAGTGCAAAGAGCCGCACGATGTCAATGAGGGGCGCCAACCCTTTGATCTTGAGGTTAAGCTCGTCCTTGTGCTCGCCCCCCTTCTCGACAACGAAGGACTTGAAAAAACCGATAGGCGGCTGGTTCTTGATCGCCATGTTGGCGAGATAGCCCAGGAACACCTTCTGGTCCGCGAGGAGCGATTTCAAATCGTCACGGAGGGTCTCGGCGAGCGACAATTCTCCGAACATGGGCCGGAAATCGAAGAAGGCTACGGAGTTCAGCACCGCCTCGGCCGTGGGAGTGGAAACCCAGCTCAGGAAATACTTCTTCCAGACCCTGAGCGGCTGGCACCACTGCGGGTTGCTCGCCATGTAATTCGCCGGGCAGAGCGGGAAGCCGCACTGCAGGAGGCCGTCGCGCACCTGCCCGGCAAAGGCCGCGAAATATTGTTTTGCGGCCTCGGCCTCCGCGTCCGTCGCCGGATCGGCGTAGATGAGGGCATTGTCCTGGTCCGTCTTGAAGGTCTGTTCCTTGCGGCCCTCGCTCCCGAACACGATCCAGCAGTAGGGCACCGGCGGCTTGCCCTGTTTCCGCTCGGTGAACTCGACAACTTTGCGCACCAGCCGGTCGTTGATCTCGGTGATGACCTTGGTGATGTTGCTCGCCTTGGCTCCTTCCTTGAGCAGGAGCCCCACGATATTGTTGATCTTCTTCGATACGGGGATGAGTCCTTCGATGGTTTGCTGGCTTTCGATGTCCTTGGTAAGCGACAGCGGCGACGTACCCTGGAGCATCATAAGGTCGTGGTTCGAGATCACGCCCGCCATGGCGCCGTCTTTTATCACGAGGACGTGATGGATGTTGTACTTGATCATCTTGAGCACGGCTTCGAAGCAGTAGTCCCGGGCATCGACCCTGATCAGGGTCGTACTCATGATGTTCTTGACCGGTTCCAGGACATTTCGGCCTTTTGCCACGACCTTTTCCCGAAGGTCCCGGTCCGTGACGATGCCCGTCGGGAGGTTGTTTCGATTCATGATCACGATCGAGCTGATGCGGTTCTCCGACATGATCACCGCGGCCTCGCGGATCGCCGTGTCCTCCTGCGTGGAGATCACTCCCTTGATAGCCATATCTGCCACCCGCGTCGTGAACAGGAGACGGTCGCTCCCGCCGTAAAACATGCTTTTGTCCTGCATCTCCTGGTAAGTCCGGTCGATGTACTTGGTGATGTGCGACTTGAGAAAGTACTCGGTGAAGGAAAGCTGCGAGTCGAGGAGCTTCAGGAGCATCTCCTTGCCGAGCAGGTAGCAGAGAGTGTCGTCCACGGCCGTGATGTTCGACCGCACGCGGTCCTTGCCCACGAGTGACAGGAAGCCGAAGGTGTCCCCCTCGCCCCGGTAGTCGATCACCACTTCGTCGCCGTGCTCCGATGTCATCGAGACCTTCACGCCGCCCTTCTTGATAATGCGGAGAGCGTCGCTCGGCGGCTCGTCTTGTTTCAAGATGACCGTGTCCTTGGGGTAGAACTCCATGGACAGGTTCCGGGCAACGGTCTGCAGGTTTTCATCATCAAGAAACTGGAAAGGCGGCACCTTCTTCAGAAAGGAAATCACGTCTTCCAGGATCATGTTGCTGCCAGGGTTCGGTCGAATGGCGGAATGCATGCGGTAAAATTTGCAAGTGAGATGCCAAATTATTGAGTAGGCGGGGATACGGGGAAAAATGATGCTTGAATAAATGGTCGGATTGGGAATTGCTCGAAAGCCCGGTATACAGGCAGCGTGGGATGGATTGAGCCAGCTTATTAAATTACAATGAATTCAACATGTTTTTATTGATTGATGCTTTCCAAAATGGGAGGAGATGAAAGACAACAGCATGGAATAAAATTCCGGTTGATAGAAGATTACATATTACAAATAGGCACTTAGCTGATTTTTTTTAAAAATACGACGAGAACCTTTCTGTTCATTTCCTGTTTATAGCTCAATACGTAACGAAAAGTAATTTCACGGTACACGCCAAAGATACGAAAAGTAACCGGTTGCAATTATGCACAACAATGCATAATATTTAAGAAGGTCACGCATACTGCCCTGCGGCATAGCCTGATGCCCATGCCCAGTGGAGATTGTATCCGCCCAGTTCTCCGGTCACATCAACAACCTCTCCGATAAAATAGAGGCCGGCTACCTTCTTCGCTTCCATGGTCTTTGAGGAGAGTTCATCGGTATTGACCCCGCCAACAGTCACTTCAGCGGTTTCATACCCCTCAACGCCTTTGGGAATGATCTTCCACGCGTGCAAATGCTGCGCGAGCTCCTTCAACTCTTTGTCCGATGTTTCATTCAACGGCTTTGCGATCATCTGGTAGTCGCACCAGGTCTGAGCAAAGCGTCTAGGAAGGTATTGAGCCAGGAGGTTCGGCATTTCCATCCTGCTTTGCCGCCTCGAGAGAAATACCTCGAAGACGTCTGTATCAGGAAGGAGGTCGATGGTGAGAGGCTCTTTCGGATTCCAATACAGAGATGCCTGGAGCGCAGCAGGGCCGCTCAGGCCCCGGTGGGTGAACAGGATGCTCCCGCGAAATTGCTTTGGACCACTGGCTACCACAGCCTGAAGCGATATGCCTGCCAGGCCTTTGAAGACCTTCTGGTCCTCCCCTGCGAAGACAAAAGGGTCGAGCGCGGGCCTGAGTTGAGTTACCTTGATCCTGAACTGACGGGCGATGTCATGACCGAAGCCGCTCGCACCAAGCTTGCCGTAGGAAAGGCCGCCGGTCGCAATGATCAATGACATAGATGAGAACACACGCCCGGGTGTCGTGACCAGAAAACACTCGTCTCGCTTGACGTCCGTCACGCGGCAGCCGAGCAGCGTCTCGACTCCCGCGTTTTTACATTCCGCCTCCAGCATGTCGATGATATCGTGGGAGCTTTTGACGCAGAAGATCTGGCCTGCTTCCTTTTCGTAATAAGCAATACGGTGTTTCTCGACAAGGGAAAGAAAATCCCGCGGTGTGAACCGGGCAAGAGCGGATTTGCAGAAATGGAGGTTGTTGGAGAAATAGTGGTCGGCCGTCACGTTCAGGTTCGTGAAATTGCTCCGCCCGCCGCCGGAAATGCGGATCTTCGAGCCCGTCCGTTCACCATGGTCCAGCACCAGCACCGAGCGCCCGCGCTTGCCGCATTCGATCGCGCACAAAAGGCCCGAGGCGCCTGCGCCGATAATGATGACGTCTTTTTTGTTTTGTGTCTGTGCGCCCATAGTAAATACAATTGCCCTTGTGCAGCCTTAATATACATCAAATTTTTCTATCAACCATACTGCAATATTGATATTTATGCAATTGATATAAAAACCCGGCAGGAGTCCCTGTCCCGATCGATTCCAGCACCTCATTCGGCAATTTCCAGCGCATGGTCGAGGCCGACGAAGGACAGATCAGCCAGGTGATACAGAACATCGTCCTGAACGCTGATCAGGCAATGCCAATGGGCGGACAGGTGATGATCAACGCGCGAAACGCAGAGGTCCCTTGTCCGGACCTGCCGCAGGGTCTGGAAAAGGGAACGTTTGTCAGGATTGCGATAAGCGACACCGGCATCGGCATCTCCGGGCAGTGCCTCGGAAAGATCTTCGA
>JAJYKN010000067.1 GCA_021788515.1 Nitrospirota bacterium
CACAAAGATTGTGCTGATCGACGGTGAAACACTTGCCGAATTGATGATCGATCACAATGTCGGCGTGTCCACAATAGCCACGTATGACTTGAAGAAGATTGACTCCGACTACTTTACCGAAGAATAAACCGATTGATTAACAGGCTCCATATTGATATAATTGCATCAGACCAGAAGTAAATCAATGAATTGCGAAGGTGGTAAATATGAGCCCAACAAAAACTTTAATTTCAAAGGCCTTAACCCTTAAGCCAGCAGAAAAATCTCTTCTCATCGAAGCATTGCTTCGCAGCCTTGACATTCCCGATCCAAAGATTGAAAGGATTTGGGCGGTTGAGGCAGAGAAAAGACTCAAGGCATTCAAGGCCGGCAAAATTAAAACGGTCTCATTCGAGGATATGTTCGCCAAATGACAATGGAGATTCTCGAAATTGCCCGTCGGGAATATAATGAGGCCAAGGAATTTTACGAGGCAGAACAACGCGGTTTAGGTTCCCAATTCGAGAAACAAATCAGGCATTCCCTTCTCCGCATTCAACAATACCCTCAAGCATGGCCGCCGGAGCGCAAGGAAATCCGGCGATACATCGTCCACAAGTTCCCCTACAAGATTCTCTATTCCATCCAAGATGACAAAATAGTCGTTCTCGCATTTGCGCATTTACACCGGCAACCGGACTACTGGATCGACAGATGAAATAGAATCTCTATTTTAAGCGGGCCGGAGATTGTATTATCATGCCGTGATTTCAACCAGGCGCTCGACATCGACTCGCCAAAAAGCGGCGAGTCAGCGCCGTGTTAATTTGATAATCCAAAGAGGCGCTTATGCAAATAAGATGGATAGCCGGTTGCTTCGTTCTTATATTAATGATTTCTCAGTCTGCCTTTGCTGGTTGGAGTGGGCCACAGTTGGTAGTTGGTAGGTCGGGTAGAACGCCCTTTGTGAAACCCGACAATTCTATAAAATAATACCTCTGAGGCCGTGAATCGAAATAATGTCGGGTTTCGCTTCGCTCTACCCGACCTACAAAACTTACCAACGTCGAATGGAAAGCTATAGCCAAGCCCTGCAATCGGAGAAACGAGACGCCATTCAAGGCATAACCAAGGCAATAATCATCCTGCTCATCGACATCGTATTTTTCGTAGTGCATTGGCGCATTGCACGGCGTGCACGGGAAACAAATACAGCCACATAAAAATGATCATGAGATAGGCTTGCTAAAAATTATTGCTTTCACTTGGCTCATTTTGTATGTTAAAATGATTTAAATGAGACGGAAACGTTGATATAAGGTGGCCGATGCTTTCATTCGAGTGGGACCCGATAAAGGCAAAACGGAACATACGAGTCCATGGCATCACTTTTGACGAGGCCAGCACGGCATTCAGTGATACGATGTCATTGACAATCTTCGACCCGCTTCATTCCACCGATGAAGACCGCCTGATCCTCATCGGCAGCTCGCATCAGAATCGGTTGTTGGTTGTGGTTCATACGGAACGGAGCGATAAAATACGTCTTATCAGTGCGAGAAAGGCGACAAAACATGAAAGAGAAACCTATGAAGAAAATGCAAAAAGATCCAGACATGCTTGAAGAGTACGACTTCAGCAAAGGCCTTCGAGGAAAATATGCGAAACGGTACGCCGCAGGCACGAACGTAATCGTGATTGAACCTGACGTCGCTAAATACTTTCCCGATCACGATTCCGTCAATCAAGCCCTCCGCTCCCTTTCCGCCATCATTAAACATCAGAAGAAGCCGACCAAAATCACCGCCTAAGAAGTTCCAACCTCGCCGTCGAGAGGGTCGCTAAATCGCGCCCCTCACGGCGGCGTTCTCCAGGCCTCTCGGGTTACAATTGTAATGCTACTTCTCACCCGAGTCATACGTCCCGTCCAACTGCTCGGATTTTTTTCTGTTATAATATTTCTCATCAGCTTTTGAGACGCAGTTGCGCTCGTCTTTCTCGGAGGTTTCATGTCCAAACGCACCAAGATCATCGCCACCATCGGCCCGGCGTCCAGTTCTCCCACGATCATAGCCAGGCTCATCCGTGCAGGCATGGACGCGGCCAGGCTTAATTTCTCCCATGGTGAACGGAGAGACCATACCTGGCGCATCCAGCTCATCAGAAACGAAGCAGAGAAGGCCGGGAAGCAGATAGCGATCATCCAGGACTTGCAGGGGCCGAAACTGCGTGTCGGAGTCATGCAAAACGACGCGGTGCCGCTCAAGCGCGGGGATGTGCTGACGCTCACTGCGAAAAAGGTCGTCGGCACCGCAGACATGGTCTCCGTGACCTACCCCCGACTCACGAAAGACCTGAAAACCGGCGATGTCGTGCTTTTGGACGACGGCCGGCTTGAACTCCGCGTGACCAGAAAGGACGCCCATTGTCTCACCTGCAAGGTGGTCCGCGGCGGCGTGCTCAGAAGCCACAAAGGCGTAAACCTCCCCGGGACACGTCTTTCGCTCCCCTCTCTCTCGCGAAAAGACAAGGACGATCTCAGGTTCGGCGTAAAGCAAAAGGTGGATTACATTGCGCTCTCCTTCGTCCGCACTGCACAGGACATTCTTCTGACCCGTAAATTCGTCCGATCCCTGGGTGCGAACATCCCCATTATCGCGAAGATCGAAAAACCCGAGGCGATCCAGAACCTCGACGAGATCATTTGCGCGGCTGACGGCATCATGGTCGCGCGCGGAGACCTGGGCGTGGAAATGTCCCCCGAACAGGTGCCGCTGCTCCAGAAGAAGATCATCGAGGCCTGCCACTGGGAGGAAAAACCGGTGATCACGGCAACACAGATGCTCGAAAGCATGATCGAGAACCCTCTGCCCACGCGCGCCGAGACATCGGACGTGGCCAATGCGATCCTTGACGGTACGGACTGCGTCATGCTCTCGGGTGAGACCGCCATGGGAAAATACCCGGTCCAGGCAGTCTCGGCCATGGCGCGCATAGCGCTTCAAGTTGAGACATCAGTGAACCCCTGGCCCCCGGACGAGGACGTATCCGGCCCTGATGAAAGCGTTGCCCATGCAGCATGCCGCGCAGCCGAAGAACAACAGGCCCAAGCCGTCGTGACCTTCACCCAGTCGGGTTCCACCGCTCTCCTGGTCTCGAAACACCGCCCACGGATGAGCATCATCGCGCCTACGCCCTTTGAACACATAGCCAGGAGAATGTCGCTTTATTGGGGCGTCAAGCCGGTCGTACTCAGGCCAAAAAAAACCACCGACGACATGATTGCCGGCGTCGAGCAGATCATGCTCAAGAAGAAACTTGCCAAAGAGCACGACGTCATCGTAATCACCGCAGGCGTGCCAATCGGCGTTGCAGGCAGCACGAACATGATGAAGATCCACCGCGTCGGCGAGGTCAAGGGGCTGGAATCGAAGAAATAAACGACAAATATTTTTTCGCGCAAAGACGCCAAGACGCTAGGGCTGGTATCGGTCTTAGGCCTTTTTTTTTAAACCTGGATGATCAAGACTTTCTCTGCGAACTCTGCGCCTCTGCGAGAGAACCGTCTTTCATCATTGCCCTTTTGCTCCGGTTGCGATCCTTTGAAACGATGCAAACGCTGATACCTTTCTATCCCGCCTGAAAATAGTCCTCTTTTTTTTACTTTTTTTCCGGAGCAGGGTGTTATAATTGAAGTCGTATGAAAAAAATTTCCACCACCTGTCCCTGGTGCGGCTGCGGCTGCGGCCTGTACCTTCACGTTGAAAATAATCTGATCACCGGCGTTTCCCCGAGCAGAAAGCATCCGGTAAATCACGGTACGCTCTGCGTCAAAGGATGGAACTGCCATGAATTTGTCCACCATCCCGACCGCCTGACCACTCCCCTCATCAAGGACGGCAAGACCGCTTACCGCCGCGCGAGCTGGGAAGAAGCCCTCGGCAAAACAGCGGCAAGGCTTGCGGAAATAAAAAAACAATACGGTCCCGACGCCATCGGCATCCTGGGGTCGGCCAAATGCACGAACGAAGAGAACTTCGTGCTCCAGAAATTCGCCCGCGCGGTCATCGGCACGAACAACGTGGACCACTGCGCGCGGCTCTGCCACTCCTCCACGGTCGGCGGCCTGGCAGCCGCCTTCGGCTCCGGCGCCATGACGAACTCGATCGACGAGATCCGGGACGCCCGGGTGATCTTCGTGATCGGCTCGAACACCACGGAACAGCACCCCATGATCGGCATGCACATGCTGGAGGCAAAGGACCGGGGCGCGACCATCATCGTGGCAGATCCGAGACGCACCCAGATCGCCCAGTTCAGCCACCTCCACATGAGGCACAGGAGCGGCACCGACGTGGCGCTCCTAAATGCCATGATGAACGTCATCATCACCGAGGGGCTCGTTGATGTGTCGTTCATCCGCCAGCGCACCGAAAACTTCGACGATTTTGAAAAACGGGTTTTGACCTTCACGCCCGAAGTCGCCGAGAAGATTACGTCCGTGCCCGCCGACGACCTCCGCAAGGCCGCGCGGCTCTATGCTTCGGAAAAACGCTCCATGCTCTTTTACTCCATGGGCATCACCCAGCACATTACCGGCGTGGACAACGTCCGGTCCTGCGCCAACCTCGTGATGCTCACGGCCCACATCGGCCAGCCCATGACGGGGTTGAACCCGCTCCGCGGCCAGAACAACGTGCAGGGCGCATGCGACGTGGGCGCGCTTCCCGACGTCTATTCCGGCTACCAGAAGGTTGCCGATCCTGCGGCCCGAAAAAAATTCGAGCTGGCCTGGTCCCGGCCCATGCCGGAAAAGCCGGGGCTCACCCTGACCGAAATGATCGACGCCATCCATGAGGGCAAGATCCGCGCGCTCTACATCATGGGAGAGAACCCCGTGATCTCCGACCCCGATTCAACGCACGTGAGAGAGGCCTTGGCGAAGCTTGACTTCCTCGCGGTCCAGGACATCTTCCCGTCCGACACGGCGGAATACGCCCACGTAATCCTGCCGGCAGCCGCGTTCGCTGAAAAGGACGGCACCTACACCAACACGGAACGGCGCGTGCAGAAGATCAGAAGGGCCGTACCGCCCGTGGGTGAAGCGAAACCAGACTACGAGATCATCTGCGGCATAGCCCAACTCATGGGATACCCCATGGACTACCAGGCGGCCCATGAGATCATGGAGGAGATCGCAATCCTCACGCCGTCCTACGGCGGCATTCTCCATCACCGGCTCGACGCGAATTTCGGGCTCCAGTGGCCCTGTTTCGGCATGGACCATCCCGGCACGCCTTATCTTCACCGGAAAAAATTCACCCGCGGCATGGGGGCGTTCATCCCCGTGGAATTCATCCCTCCCGCGGAACCCACGGACAGCGAATACCCCTTCATCCTGACCACGGGCAGAAGCTATTTCCACTACCACACGGGCACCATGTGCAGGAGAACAGCCACCCTGGAGCGCGAAGAGCCCGAGTGCATGGTCGAGATCAACCCCGCTGACGCCGAGCGGCTCGAAATCCGTGTGAACGACCTCGTGCGCGTTACCTCGCGGCGCGGCTGTCTGGAAGTGAAAGCCCGGGTGACGAACACGGTGCCGGAAGGCATCATCTTCATCCCCTTCCACTTCCGTGAGGCGGCCGTAAACCTGCTCACGATCAATGCCGTTGATCCGAATGCGAAGATACCGGAGTTCAAGGTCTGCGCAGCGGCTGTCGAGCCCGTCAGGAGAAGGCCCGGCGCGCGCCAGGCGCCGCGGATCGGTTACTATGAAGGAATGAGAATCGGTCTCGACCTGTACATTCCCCCCGAGGAAATGCAGCGGCGGGATAAATGAATCAATGACACGGAGACGGGGTGAAGCGGGGTCATGCAAAAGCATTGCTCCGATTCACCGGCCATGCACATCGGACAAAGAAAATCACTTATTATGATACAAACCTATATACTCAATAAAAACCACCTCTCCTTCTGGCTCCGGCAGCTCAAATCCGCCCATGAACTGATCGCGCCCTGGCGGGACGCCTCGGGTGACATCGTCTTGACCGAACTTTCGCGCATGCACGAGACCGCCCTGGACGGTCCGGCGCTCATGCCTTCGCCAAAGGAGTTCCTGCTGCCGCAGATGGAGCAGGATGGTCTCGACGGCCTCCCTGAACCTTCGTCGCACGATGTTCCTGCCGATCAAGTGGGTGATCGGGTCCCTGGCGCCGAACCTCTGGAGGCCGAAGAAGTTGGGGATTCGGCAGGCTGCGGCCAGGACGTATGCCTCCTCCACCGAGGTCCTGACGTCGGCGCAGCAGTCCCTGAGGACTATGGTGAATCTGTTGCCCCAGACGTGGCGCCGCCCTATGGGCGAGCCCACATATCCCTGCAGGGTGGCCGTGAACCTGTCGCCCTCGATGCGTTCCGGCCTCATCGCCTTGGTGCTCGTGGGCGTCAGGAACTGGACCGCGGCCGCCCTCTTGTCCTTGATGCCTGCGAACGTGACCCTGCTCTTGAGGGCGTCGGACATGGCTCTCTCGAGGTGGAAAGTGTCCAGAGAGCGCTTCTCCACCCTGTAGAGCGGCAGTGAGCCGGGGAACGGGTCGTGGGACACCTCCAGCCCCGCCAGCGCCTCCTCCACCACGAAGTCCTCGTCTCGAGACCGGAGCAGGGCCTTGCAGGGCGGAGACTTGCTCGCATAGGCCTCCATCCCGACCTCCCTGTCGATCTCTGGCGCTGCCATCGCGACGGCGCTTCGGTCTCAGTCCGCCGCTTTAACGGGTGCCGGCGTGCTTCCTCCAGGGGGACAGCGGGAGGCCGGCCCTGGTCAGGGAGGCGGAAGCGTATCTTCCTTCCTCGCCAGCATGCTGTCGTAATAGTACTTCGACGAGGCCCGGCGGGTGAAGTAGTAGTTGTAGAGCGGCACGTGCCTCTCTTTCAGCTTCATCAGATACTCATGTATCCTCTGAGCCGCCTCTCTTCCGCCTGCCATCGCCTTCACCACCAGGCTCTCGCCTGTGACGACGTCT
>JAJYKN010000068.1 GCA_021788515.1 Nitrospirota bacterium
TTTTCGCAAACTGAAGGGAGTCCGGATCAACGGCAACCTAATACCCCGCGCGATCGACGAGATTCCGATTTTGGCGGTCGCGGCGTCTTACGCTTCAGGGATGACCGTCATCAAGGACGCGGCCGAACTCCGGGTCAAGGAATCCGACAGGATTTCCACCATGGCTGCGGAGCTGCGCAAGATGGGAGTGAACGTGTCGGAGCTTCCCGACGGCATGGAGATCTTGGGCAGGGACATGCTCGACGGGGCCGTGTGCGAGAGCCACGGCGATCACAGGATCGCCATGTCCATGGCTGTTGCCGGTCTTGCGGCTTCGGGAGACACGGTGGTTCGAGATATCGGATGGATCGACACGTCGTTTCCGGGATTCGAGCGGATCTTGCGCCAGGCGGCCTATTCGTAAGTCAGGAGTCAGGAGAATCTTTTTTCGCTCCTTGAACATAAGAATGAAACGAAATGGTTTAGTGATAGCACTTGACGGACCGTCGGGGGCAGGCAAAAGCACGGTGGCCCGTCTCCTGGCGCAGAAACTCGGCTACCTATATATAGATACCGGCGCCATGTACCGGGCGATCGGCTGGAAGGCCAGGCACGAAGGCATTGATCCGTCCGATGAGAAAAAACTCGCAGACCTGTGTCAACGCACCGAAGTCTTGATCAAAAAAGACAACAAAGATCCCCGGGTCTATGTGGACGGCAGGGATGTGAGCTCCGAGATCCGGACGCCGGAGATGGGGATGACGGCTTCCGCGGTGTCGAAATCAGCGGCGGTGCGGGCCCGGCTGCTCACGCTGCAGCGGGAACTGGGGAACAACGGCGGTGTCGTGATGGACGGCAGGGACATCGGCACCGTAGTATTCCCCGACGCCGACATCAAGTTCTTCCTCGACGCGAGCGCCGGGGAGCGCGGCCGCCGCCGGTACCTTGAGCTCAAGGCCAAGGGCATGGACGTTGATCTGGCGCGGATCACGCAGGAGATCGTCGACCGCGACCAACAGGACAGCAGCCGCATACTCGCGCCGCTCAAAAAGGCCGAGGACGCGCTTTTGCTCGACACGACCGGCATGAGCATCGACGGCGTTCTCGATGCGATGGTGAAGGTCGTGGAGAAGGTGAAGTAGCAAACCATGGAAATAATTCTCGCAGATAAGGCAGGGTTCTGTTTCGGCGTCAAGCGGGCGATCAATACCGCCTTCGAAGCAGTCGGCAAGACGCGGGTGTATTGCCTCGGGCCGCTCATTCACAACCCGCAGGAAGTCGAGCGCCTGCGCCAGGCCGGCATAGAAACCGTCGATGACTTCGGTTCCTTGAACGCAGGCGATACGCTCATCATCCGGTCTCATGGGGTGCCCCCGCATGTGATTGAGCAGGCCCGCAACAGGGGGCTCACCATCATTGATCTCACCTGCCCCTTTGTGGGCAAGGCGCAGCGGCACGCCGAGGTGCTCCATAAAGAAGGGTATCAGGTGGTTGTCGTGGGGGAGAAGAAGCATCCCGAGGTGCAGAGTATCCTGGGACACGCCGGCGACAGCGCCGTTGTCGTGGAAACAGCGAACGACATTCCCGGCATGAAACTCCACGGCCGGCTCGGGGTAGTTGCGCAAACCACGCAATCATATGGTAATTTTTCAGAAATTGTGCTAACATTATTGCGTATTTCCAAAGAATTAAAGGTCTTCAACACCATCTGCAGCTCAACCAAGGAGCGTCAGGAAGCGGCCCGTATTCTTGCGAGGCAGGTTGATGTCATGCTGGTCGTGGGCGGCCGCAACAGCGCGAATACCAGCAGGTTGGCGGACCTGTGCCGGCAGGAGGGAAAACCCACTCATCATATCGAGGTGGCCGACGAGATAAGACCGGAATGGCTTGAAGGCGCAACCAAGGTGGGGGTCACGGCCGGCGCATCCACGCCGGACTGGCTGGTGGAAGGCGTTATCGAAAAATTAAAACAGGTGAAGATCCGCTGACGAGAGTCAGCGGCGCTCCTGTTCGCCGTGCAGGCCGTTCCTTTACCGTGGAGATCGAACGCCGCTGGCCGGAAACCGTTAGAAAATTCTGTTCCCTAACAGAGTTTACTTTTAGGAGGTAGGTACGTTTCATGGGAGACACACGAGAAGACATGGATCATGAAGAGAACAACGCCGCGGCCGGACAGGAAACAGAATTCGAGAAGCTTTACAGCCAGTCGCTGAAGCAGTTTAAGGCGGGAACGCTGGTCCGGGCCCGGGTGCTGCAGATCCGGTCGGGTGTAGTGATGCTGGACCTCGGCTACAAATCGGACGGTATTATCCCCGTGGAACAGTTCACGGAAGAGGAACTGAAAGCCCTGAAGCCGGGAGACGAGCTCGAGGTGCTGCTCGAAGCTGCTGAAGACTCGAACGGCAATATCATGCTTTCCCGGGAAAAGGCCAAGAAGCTCCAGGTATGGGACGATCTTAACCGCGCATACCAGAGCGGGACCCCGGTCAAAGGAAAGGTGGTCGCGACGATCAAGGGAGGCCTGAGCGTCGATATCAGCGGCGTGATTGCATTTCTGCCGGGTTCCCAGATCGATGTGAAGCCCGTCCAGAACCTCGGCCGGATGGTCGGCCAGAGCCTGGACCTCAAGATCATCAAGATGAACTCCGGCCGCGGGAACATCGTGCTTTCCCGCAGGGTGCTCATGGAGCACGAGCAGAACCTCAAGAAGGAAGCGACACTTGCGCAGCTCGCCGAAGGACAGGTGGTCTCCGGCGTAATCAAGAACATTACGGACTACGGCGCCTTTGTCGATCTCGGGGGCATTGACGGCCTGATGCACATCACCGATATATCCTGGGGCAGAATCAATCATCCTTCCGAGGCTTTCAAGGTAGGCGACCGAATCGACGTCGTCATCCTCAAGTACGACCGGGAGAAGCAGAAAGTTTCGCTCGGTGTGAAGCAGAAGACACCGGACCCCTGGCTGTCCGTGACGGAGAAATATCCCGTGGGCAGCAGGGTGCGCGGCAAAGTCGTGAGCCTGACCGATTACGGCGCTTTCGTGGAACTGGAGCACGGCGTGGAAGGACTCGTGCACGTATCCGAGATGTCCTGGATCCAGAAGGTCAAGCACCCATCCAAGGTCGTCTCCGTCGGCGACATGATCGAAGCCCAGGTCCTGGCTGCCGACCCGAATGCGAGACGCATCTCGCTCGGCATGAAGCAGATCGAGCCGAATCCCTGGCAGACCATCAGCGAGCGTTATCCCGTCGGGGGCCAGGTGGAAGGCAAGGTCAAGACCATCACCGACTTCGGCGCCTTCGTCGGACTTGAAGAGGGAATCGACGGCCTGATTCACATCTCCGACCTGTCGTGGACGAAGCATGTGAAGCATCCCTCCGAGCTGCTCAAGAAGGGGCAGCAGACAAAGGTGATGGTGCTCTCCATCGATCCCGCCAAGGAGCGGATATCACTGGGGCTCAAACAGCTGACGCCCGACCCCTGGGACAAAGCCATTCCGGAGCGCTACAAAGTCGGTAAGGACGAAACCGTGAAGGTCACGAAGAAGGCCGACTTCGGCCTGTTCGTGGACCTCGAACAGGGGATCGAGGGCCTGATCCCCACCTCGGAGATTCCCAAAGACGCGGAAGAAATAAAAGAAGGGGCCGAAGTGACCGCCAGGGTCATCAAGGTCGACCGGAACGACCGCAAGATTGCGCTTTCGATCAAGGCCCATGTCAAAGGCCAGGACAGGTCGACGCTGAAGGAATACATGGACCAGCAGCAGAAGCCGGACACCACCATCGGCGCGTTGCTGAAGGAACGGAGCTGACCCGGCATGAAACGGAATCCCGTTCTGATCGTGGTGGGGACCGCAGCGGCGCTCGGGCTGGCGTTTGTTCTTTTTCTTGCCCTCGCCTCGTTCCTCACAGGAAGCCGGGGGAGTTCATCTTCCCTGCCGGGCGTGGGCTCGGATAAAGTGGCGCTCGTCAGGATCGAGGGGCTGCTCGTTACCTCCGAGAATGTGGTGGAGGAGCTGCATGACTACGCCGAGGACGGCTCCATTAAGGCGATCGTTCTCCGGATCGACAGCCCCGGCGGCGGAGTGGTCGCTTCCCAGGAAATCTACAACGCCGTGAAGAATGCACGAAAAGAAGGAAAGAAGGTCGTCGTGTCCATGGGATCGGTGGCCGCGTCGGGCGGCTACTACATTGCCGCTGCGGCGGACAAGATCGTCGCCAATCCCGGCACGCTCACCGGCAGCATCGGCGTGATCATGGAATTTACCAGCGTCGAGAAGCTCCTTGAAAAGATCGGCGTAAAGGGAATGGTTGTCAAGGCCGGGCAATATAAGGACATGGGCTCGCCGTTCCGCGATATGACCGAGCCGGAAAAAAAGCTGCTGCAGGGAGTCATCGACGATGTTCACGCCCAGTTCATCGATGCCGTGGCCGAGGGCCGCAGGATTCCCGTAGACGACGTCAAGGCCATTGCGGACGGACGCATTTTCACGGGACGCCAGGCGCTTGCACTTAAGCTGGTGGATCAGATCGGGGATCTCACCGACAGTATCGCGCTTGCGGGAAACCTGGCGGGGATCAAGGGAAAACCGAGAATCGTGGAAAAGAAGAAAAAAGTACCTTTCCTTGATTATCTCAGGGAAGAATCCGCAGCCTGGGTGGGGGACGTCATGACCCGGGGGCTCAACAGGAATACCATTTCCTTGCAGTATCGGTAAAACAGAGTTCAAGGTTCGTAGTTCAATAGTGAACGGAACACTTCCACTCTGTACGCTGAACTCTGAACTTTTCTCTTCGGGAGGGATTGCATGACAAAGGCGGAACTGGTTGACAAAATAGCCGAGAAAAAACCGGGCTTAACCAGAAAACAGGTAGAGGTCGTCGTCAATACGGTGCTCGACGGCATTAAAGAGGCCTTGTCACGTGAAGATAAGGTGGAGATCCGGGGATTCGGCAGTTTCCGGATCCGTCACCGCCGGGCAAAGGAAGGCAGGAACCCCAAGACCGGAGCGACCGTCCAGGTGCCGCCGAAGAAAGTGCCGTTCTTCAAAGCAGGCAAAGAGATGCGGGAAATGGTCGACGGCAAGGTGTAGGCCTTCCCCCGCTATGAGTTGATTTTTATTATTCCCTTCTGAATTGCAAATTTAATGAGACCGGCGCGGGTGTGGACCCCGAGCTTTTCTCCGATGTTGGTTTGATGGGCGATGACGGTCTTAACGCTGATGCCGAGCATGTCCGCAGCTTCCTTGTGGGTGTGACCTTCGGCAACGAGCTTGAGCACCTGCTTCTCCCGGTCGCTCAATTTTTCGTAGGGGTTGTCCGCGTCTCCCTGCTTGTCTCCCTGCAGATATCCCGCCACGACTTCCGAGGCAATCGACGAATAGAGGTAAAGTTCTCCGCGAATGATCGCCTTGAGGGCGGCAACCAGATCGATTCCGACCGCTTTTTTCAACAAATATCCTGAAACCCCCGCCTTGAGAAACCGCGCGATGTATTCCCGATCCTCATACTGGGTCAGCACCAGCACTTTGATGTGAGGGTGCATTTTCTTGATCTCAATCGTGGTTTCGAGCCCGCCGAGCTTCGGCATGTTGATGTCCATGATGACGATGTCGGGATGATGCCGCGCGGTTTTCTCGATTGCCTCGAGTCCGTCGGAGGCCTCTGCGATCACTTCGATGTCGTCGCAGAGCCTGAGGAACGCCGCAATCCCCTCACGGACCAGCGCATGATCATCGGCTATCAGCACTTTTTTCTTATGCATGGGCAGCCTCCGATTCATCGAGCGGAATCCGGATATCGATGCGCGTGCCGAGTCCCGGCATGGAACAGATCTCGATCTTGCCCCCGATCAGGAGCACCCGCTCCCGCATGCCCAGCAGTCCAAGCCCCCGCCGGTCCATCACCTCGTGTCCGCCCGACAGGAACAACGTGCCGAGGTCGAAGCCTTCCCCGTCATCCTCGATGTCCACGTGCACGGTGCTGCGCTCGATCTTGAACAGGACGAAAACGTTCTCTGCCTGGGCATGGTGGGCGATGTTTGCCACGGCCTCCTGGATGATCCGGAAGAGCGCGGTTTCCACCTGGGGGCGAAACCGCCGGTCCGGGACCCCGGCCGTATGAATGAAATAATTGACGCCTGTTTCTCCCAGGTGAAGATCGAGCAGCGATTTGATCGCCGGCACCAGCCCGAGGTCGTCCAGAAGGGTCGGCCGCAGGTTCTGAATGATGCCGATGATCCCGTCGAGGGCGTTGTCGATGATTCCCCGGATGGCTGCGATCTTCTGCGGAGTGACTTTGTCCTGCTGAAGCCTGCACATATCGATTTGCATGAGCGCCGCCGAAAGGTCCTGGAGCGTATCATCATGGAGCTCCCGGGCGATCCTCTTGCGCTCATCCTCCTGGCTGGAGACCACTTTTCGGAAGAGCAACTCGGCCCGTTTCTGGCTTTCGTTGATCTGGCGCGTTCGCTCCTGCACCCGGTTTTCCAGTTCAAGGGCATGCCGGGTGAGGCGCTCCCGGGATTCCACGAGCTTAAGCCGCATGGTCTCGAAACTCCTGCTGAGGATGCCGAGTTCATCGGTCCCCTGCACCGGCATCGGTTTCGACAGATCTCCGCCGGCAATCCGGTCGGTGCCGCGAATCAAGCTGTTCAGCGGATCCACGATGCTGCGGCTGATCCCGACGGTCAGGAGGAACGCAGTCCCGATGAAGATGGATACGAGAAGAATGAAGGTCCGCTCCAGTTTGGACGCCGCCGTAAACACGGCCTCCCGGGGTTCCTGGATCGAAATTCCCCACGGCGCCAGTTCCAGGGGAACAAAAGCGAGGACCATGGTCTTTTTCTCGCTCCGCGTTCCGGATTGGTGACAGGAATGGCAGGTTGTCACCCGCTCTTTTTTTTCGTTGATCATATTTGTGAAAAAATTGTCCCGGTTGCAGCGTGTCAACGTGCGCGAGTGGTCGGACGACGAGATTACGATTCCGTTCGAGTCCACGACATCGACAAAGGTG
>JAJYKN010000069.1 GCA_021788515.1 Nitrospirota bacterium
CTGGTCGTCCGCACCACCTACGAATGTCCGTCGCTGGCGGCGATGAGCAGACTTCACGAAGACGCCGTGGCCCACGACGAAATCGGCTTCGCCAACCATTTCTCCCAGGAACACTGCCAGAAGATCAAGGCGGTGGGTGGACCGTTCCGGATACTGGGATTCTCGGACGGACCCGCGGGAGCGCGGTATGTCAATGTCGCCGGAGAAAAGCCCCAAACCGGGAAATGGATCTTCGGGGCTCCCGGAATCTTCTCTCTCCAAACCCCAAAACAATAAGGCCCTCCGGAGACCTTTCGGGGCTCGAGTCGCTGTTGTCCCGTTTCAAAGAGTCCATCAGGCCCATGAACCTTCGAGAGTCTGAAAAGCGAACGCTGACGGCCGATCTCTTTGAGGATGTCCGGAAAACGGTTGCCGGACACTTGCCCGGGATTTCCCATCGGCTGGACCTGTTTCGGCTCCCGGGTCGGGGGGAAAGCTGCAGAATGATCGGAGACCGGCATTCTGGCCGAACATTCTCTTCCGGTTTTTCCGGAACCGGTCGAACCGCGAGTGGTCCTCTTCCCCTCATCACCCATCTCTGCGCCTTGTATCCCGGACCCCTTGTCCGATTCCGGACGGAAGCCGATGAAGATCCGCCTGGGATGGAATCCGTGATCCGGGGAAGGTCGATGATTTCTTTCGGACCCGTTTCCTCTGTTGGAAAAAAGGAGTGGGCACCGGATTCCTCGACGTCCTCTCAAGCCGGTCGGGTTCGCACAAAGCGATGTCAGCACCGTATGACCAGCTTGCAAATACGATGTTCATCAGGTAATCCTTCCACACATACGCTTAAGAGCAACCGTTCCTTGCACGCTCGAAGCACGAGTTCTTCAATGCCGCGTTCGCGAGTCCTGAAAGTATGCGTTCCGCAGCAATCTCGCAGCACAAACCCTTCGAAATCTCCAAAACAATCGAAAAATATATCGCAAACTTTGCCGGTGTATTCATGCCCGGGGACTTCAACGATCTGTTCGGGCGGTGCTCCCTCCGGCGACGGGAGGATACTGCTCGCGTTGCCTCCCAGGCCATCGACCCGATCGGAGATATAACGGATGTAGCGCTCCAGTACGGGATACCACCGGTTTGAGGGAGACATCTGCTGGAGTCGCCATTTCAGGATGGCAAGCGTGTTTTCCTCGGGAAACAGCATCACTTCCCTGTTTGCGACCGGAATCTTGACCTGAAATGTTCCGATGACATAGCGCCAGCTTCGATGTTGTACTGGCTCTTCAGTCGCCGCTACTCTCTTTGTCGTCGAAGGCAGAGAGAGTGTGGGAACATTGATGTCCCTTATGTGACGGGCAGCAATCCTGCGTACGACAATATTAAATTCCTGACCGGTCACGACAGTTGTCGGAAGGTCCACGGTAAAAAGGCCGGCGAAGTTCTCGCCCGTTCCGGGCGGTATCGGAACGTAGGTCACGCCGCCCGTAATCTTGCATTGCACAGTATGTGTATCGGCGGCAGAAAGTGTGTGACTGCTGTAAAGTTCCGAAGCAAGCGCGAGCACATCCGAAGCGGGGACTTGGGGCCAGTAGATGGAGGCGATGCTGCCAGACGGTATCGCCCCCCAATCGATCATCAACTCGTCGACAGAGGGGTTGCCTGACATGCTCGGACGTATGTCGAAGGTCTGAGGAATGCGGTGCGTTGCGGCAGGTCCCGGGTTATCGGAAAGTGTGACCTGAAGGTTGCGCTGGGCCAACTTGTCTGAGCTCTCCGTGCTTGCGCCAGGGTAAATGGGCGCATCGTCATAGGCAATCTCTGCAACAATGCAGTGATGTGTGCCGTTCAGCCACTCCTGTACCGGCTTTCCATCGACCATATTGTTTGGATCATAAAGGTTCAGGAAACAGCCATAATAGGTCCAGAGGCTGTCTTGTCCGGTTGGTATCTGGAGATCGTGAATATTGGCGCCGCCTGCCGAATAGTCGGTTTGCTTTTGAGATGCAAAGAAAGGCAGCGTGTGGTGGCCGGTTCCAACCAAAGGTGACTCTGGATAGCCTGCGGCGTCCAGCGTACTGGGATAGGTCGAACCGGGCTGGTAGTCTGTGTCGGCAGTCTCGGTAGACCAGAGGCGGAAAAATACGCGTACGCCATTGGCCGTGTCTGCCGCGCCACGCAGGCGGACCCTCGCCAAAGCAAAATTGTAATTTTTGTATATCGCGATATTGAGGGGAAACCCGCTGATATCGACAGTCAATGGCGTTACCGATGAGTCGCCCGTGAGTGCGTCGCTCGGCTGGGGGATGACACCGGATGCAAAGGGATCGTTGGTGCCATCCATAAAATGATTCTTGGGGTCGTTCAGCCAGCTGAGCAGACTTTGTATATAACTATAGGCTCCATCAGCGCTGTCCGAAGCGAAAGGAGGTGCCCCGGCGATCGGGACATTGTTCTTCCCGGGCGTGGCGGTGAAAACGCGCAGATCCTGGCTCAGATAGGAGAAGCTCTGTGGCAGGTTCGGGTCAATGTTCTGGAAGTAAGGATCGGCACCGGCCACCAGCTCGAACTGGGTCGAAGCGTCCGTGCCCGCTACCTTGTTCCCGTTGGTTGCAAGAAATGCATCGAGTTCATATGTCTGGTAGCCGGAAGAAGGAAAGCTTGCGAGTGACGATCTGTTGAAGGTGATGTCGAATGCGATGCGGATCCGCTGCTGCACAGAGGGATCCGCATTCTCATAATCAATGCCGTTCTGGGTGATATTGACTCCGGTCAGATTTGCAAAAGGTCCGGTTGGTGCAGGGATGGTCACCTGAAGTGCGTTGAACGTGTCTCTGCTGAAGCCTTCGACAACCAGCCAGAACGCCTTCTCCCATTTGCCTCCACTCGTATTGATCACATCCTGCACTTCATCTTTTCCGAAAGTGTCCTTGTCTACCCAAAAGGCCAGTGTTCCTAATGGCAGGATGCAAGCGTTGTCGGCTTCGCTCCAGTAGCTTTGTACAGAACATTGCACCCCGTTCATGTCAGCAGTTGCGAATTGATTGTTGCAGGTGTCTCCTATTTCGTCGTTTGTAACGGCTGTCCCATTCGATTGTGTCCCGTCGACCAATATGCTGTCGCCATTGGGGTCTGTACAGGCCTCAACGAGTTCGTGCGAAAAAACTTTTGTGACGCAATTGTGACCTGTCAGAGAACCTGTATTATCCACCCATGCATAGTATCCGGTGACGCCATTGTAGCTAAAGCTTTGATGCTGGCCGGCATATTGTGTAATGCTATTGTTGATGCCGGGAGGTACGATAACGGCGTAGAACCGGTTGTGGCCTGCAAGAGGTGGAGGCATGGCCGTATTTTTCAACCGGTCCGTGAGCATGTTCACGACATCGGTATCCGTATACCCGTCCGCAGGATCAGTGCTGTCGTTTATTTCGCTGTAGATCAGCGTTCCTTGCGCAACACCGCGATATTGCCTGAGTCCTCCCATGAATGGGCCCGTCAGAATTCCTTCGATCGCCGTCTTATAATCATCGCTCGAAGGCGAGGGGGCAGGCGTTTTGCTCCAGAAGCTTCCCCAGAAACAAAGGAGAACTTCGATATCTGTAAGGACCTGTCCGCCATTATCGGTCGTGCTCGTGACCGTGTAGTCGGGGGCAAATACGACATCTCCGGCATGCGGTTTACTCTCTGGATCCAGACGTCGTACGATGCCTTTGTGCTTTTTTGACGTTTTTTCGTTTTTCATGTTTTTATTCCCCCACAGAATCCCGGGTGGATGCCAAAATTGCTCAGGGTTTTCTGTTTCCCAAAAACTCCATGCATTGTCGAACGGCCCGAATCCGTTGCCTGAATCTCCTTGCATCTCCGGGACAGTACGCGAAGAGCAACCCGACCCAAACATTGAGGCAATAAAAACAGTCGAGTCGTGAGCCCGGGAAGTCTTCTCCCGCCTGCGGCGCAAGCGGACGGAAGATATCGCCCGGCCCGTCTGCGCCGCAGAAGAAGCGGGTCATGCGCCCACCGCCAGGATGCCGGTTACCAGCCAGTAAAAGTGTGCTGTCACAGAGAGTGATCTCCGCGGAGTCGTCCGCATCGCCGGCCCGCCGGCAGGCCGTTTGTCTCAGGCGTCAACGATTGAAACCGACAGGTTCGCCTGACTCCAGTTCAAACTGGAAAAGTCCACGTACCAGTCGTGCGCCTGAGGGTTGCTGCTATCGCCACCCGAGGGGTTGAAGGCCCGCGAGTAGGCATTGAGCGTAAAGCCATAACAGCCGGACAAAGCCCCGGCGGGCAGGTAGAAAATTGCGGCGCGGTGCACGGTGTTGTCTGTCGGGCTGGTGTGCCAGTGTGCGTAAGGGTCGTCCGTATCGGGCGGATCGGACCAGTTGGGCGGACTGGGCCAAGTGGTCGGAGGGGGACAGGTGAACGGCAAGTAAGGCACCATGGTGACTCCGCTGCCGCAGCCGGAAGCGGACAGGGTCAGGTTGCGCAGGTGAAGCATCGAGACCTGGTATTCCACAAGGAACTCGAGATCGGTGCCCTTTGGGCGAAAGACCTGCGGGCATATGAAATTGGAGAAGTCGTTCCATGTTGTGGTGCCCGCCACACGCCATGCCAGGCTGAGAAACGACGGAGCATTCGCCGAGTTGTCCACCTGGAAGGGATTCGGTGGGGTGGTGGTATAGAGGACGTTCTTGCTGCTGTCGCCCAGTTGAAGGCTGATTTCGTAGAGTCCGTCAGGGTACGCGGTGGTGGGCCAATCGAGCAGTTCAGCGGGGGGCCACCACGGACTCGGACTGGGGAGAACGGGGTACCACCCGCTGGCATCGGGAACGACATGCAAAGGCGGTCCAATGAGAGATACCGGATCCAGATACCAATCCAATCCGACAAACGGTACGGTCGATCCTCCTTTATAGCTGTACATCACCCGATAGTACTGCGCGTCCGGGTTGCCGATGCATCCGTACAATTGGATGGTCCCGGTAAAGGGTGCTGTGGCGGGTGTGTCAGGCGACTTGGACGGCGGGAACACGGAAGGGAAGCGGGTGGCACCAATGCACGTCGCTCCGTCTGCATGGGGCGGATTCATGCGCAAACCGTATCCGTTGGAATCAATGTATTCGGACGTGACGGGCATCAGGCCCGCGAACTGGATTTCCGCTTCAGCCTGATCGCAACCCTGCACGGGGGGGGCCAGGCAACTGTGGACGACTCGGGCATTCGGGCCGGCGTACAAAGTGACATCGTTTACTGGGCCATCCTCCCAGCCGATCTGGAAGTACCCTCCCTGGTAAATGGTTTCGAGCGTGCCTGTGGCGTAGACGTCCTGCTCGACCCGGAAGGTGATATCCGGTACCTCCAGGACAGGAACCAGCTCCCTTTCGAGGAACCAGATGCAATCCCAGCGCAGAAAGGGACCAATGTAGAAATCGATATCGAAGCGGTAGTCGTGCCTGGTGCTGCTCTTTGCGAACTCGGCGACGGCAGCCGCACCGCGTTTCTGGTGCTGTTTCTGAAGTTCCGAAAGAACCCCGGACGCGGGCGGCGCTACGGGATAATGGAAGGCCGGCTGGCTCAACAAGCTACGGTCTGCCGTTTTCAGATTGCCAAATCCGGCGGAGGCTCCGCTGGAAAGAATGCGCTTTGCCGTCTCGCGTCCAGCCAGAGTTGCCAGGCGGTCCAGCGAAATGCCCGATCGGACGACTTCGACCGGTCCGGGAGCGGGGCCGATGCGCGGGGGGGTCTGTACGGCAACCACATTGATGTGGGCCAACAAGTCACCGAGCGATACGGGGTGCAAAACCTCCGGGAAGCAATAACGCTCTCTTTTCCATTGCCAGACCCAATCGATATCAAAGCGTGGAACCGGAACGCAAAAGTTGCCGCACTCATCGGTGACGACAGTGGCCAATTCTTCCTGATGGCACCAGATTGGAAAGCCCCACAGCCAGGGATAGCCGACAGGTGCATAGAACAGGAAGTCACAGTCCGTGTCCATCACATGCACGGTGCAATATGGACACGGAAGGTAGGTGCCGGAGGCCGCATCCCATCGCACAACTTGTCCGCATACCCATTGGAATAGAAACCACTCGGGATTGAGTGCCCACTTGTATTTTTCCTGCAGTGCCGCAAGCGTCTGCCCGGCTACTTCCTTGACCGGAACGTTAGCCAGAGCAGCAAAGCGCTGAGCCTGAATCTCGTTCAGTTTCACCTGGTCGGGCGCCGTCGCGGCCCCTTTCTTCTTGCCTGCCATTTTGTCCACCTTTCGTTCGTGTCATGCACCGACGAGTGTGCATCAGCACGCTTCGGCGTCCTGGACCAAGCAAATGATAAGAAGCAAATTGTTGAAATCTCATTAAGGTTACAAAAAAAGGAATCCTGGAATGGTCCCTCATGAATCGGACACCATTCCGATCAATCATCATGACCAGGTCCGTCCCAAACGGATCCTCCGATTGATTTGGAAAAACTGCTCTTCGGATCAGGACCCTCTATCATTAAAATCAATTATTACAATTTGTGTATATACCCAATTTTTGTATTGTAAATGCCTTAATAAATGTGATTTAAGTCATGAAATATCGTGAGTAAAATCACGTTATTGTGTTGCGCTCGTTACGGGAAAGCATAAATGAGGATATGTTTTGACAATTCGTTCCTGGCCCGAATGCCCGGGAGGGGATGAGGCCGCATTTCGTGTGACGACGGCGTTTCATCGCATCCTCCTGAAGGCGGTCGGGAAAACGGGGGCCCGTTTGGTTCTTGTGGATATGGGCCCCAATCTGGGTGCGATCAACCGGTCGGCCCTGATCGCCGCGGATCGGGTCGTGATTCCTCTCACCCCAGACCTTTTTTCCCTCCAGGGATTGAAGAATTTGGGACCGACCTTGAGGGAATGGCGAAAAGGATGGAAGAAACGACTGGAATAGCTGCCGACCGGGACCGGCATACCGGTTCCCGATGGAGAGATGCGTCCCGCAGGATACGTC
>JAJYKN010000070.1 GCA_021788515.1 Nitrospirota bacterium
ATCGCCCAGGACCTCCTCATGGCGGGCAAGCGGTCTTCGCGGCGTCCAATACAGATCAACATCACCGTCTCCACGTTCGTACCGAAGCCCCATACGCCGTTCCAATGGTTCGGCCAGGCAACCCGGGAAGAGATCAGGGCAAAACAAACTTACCTGGAAAAAGGCCTTCGAAAAAAAGGAATATCGCTCAAGCCTCATCATGCGGAAACGAGCCTGCTTGAGGGCGCCTTTGCGCGCGGCGACCGGAGCGTCGGAAGGGTCATCGAAGAGGCCGTGCGGCTCGGCTGCCGCTTCGACGGCTGGTCTGAATGTTTTGATTTTTCGAAATGGGAACAGGCATTCCGGACCTGCGGCATGGATCCGGCCGCGCTTGCGTCCCGCACCTACGCGCTCGACGAAGCCCTGCCCTGGGACCACATCCAGAGCGGCGTCACGAAAAAATTTCTGCAAAGTGAGTACGAACGGGCACAGGCCGCGGAGAGCACGGAAAATTGCCGCGAGAAGTGCGAGCGCTGCGGCATCGGCTGCACGGACGGCAGCACAGCACTGCTCGGAAAACCCGCCCTGCCCAAAGACAAGCAGCGCGCCCCGGAGCCAACGGCAAGCAATGTGCGTGATTCGTTCGACGGGGGGGAAAAGGCCCCTTCGCGCCACAACCTCGATGTGCGGTATAGAATGAAATTCACCAAAATTGGGCGGTTGCGATTTTTATCCCACCTGGATCTCATGGCCCTTTTTCAGCGGGCGGCCGCACGGGCAGAAATTCCCATCGCCTTTTCCCAGGGCTTTAACCCCCATCCGAAGATCGCCTTTGGCCCCGCCCTTTCCGTAGGCATAGAAAGCGTGGCGGAATATCTGGACATGGAAACGAGCACCTACGTCGAGCTCCAGGAGCTGACAACAGCCTTGAACAGCACGCTTCCGGAAGGCATCAGAATTCTTGAATCCCGGGTGGTCTCTCCGAAAGCCCCTTCCCTTTCAGGAAGCATCAGTCGGTATACCTACGAGGTTTCCGTACCAAAGCGCTCTTTCCATGACGTTGCCGAACTGGCAGCCTCCTTCTTGTCCCGTGAATCAATCGTGGTAATAAAAGACGGGAAGCAGAAGGACATCAGGCCCTGCATCGAGTCGATCAAGGTTACCACCAAAGACAATGCGGTGATGATCGAAATAGTCCTGGTCGATCACGACCAGCAAAAGCCCCGGGTCCAGGACGTGCTGAGTCAGCTCTTTGCGGTCACTGCGGAAGAGACGCACCTGTTCGGCGTACGGCGGACGGGATTGTACTGCGAGGAAAAAGGCCAATGGGTGCTTCCGATTTCGCTCTAACTGCTGCAGGAATGCCCCCGTTCATCCTAAAAAAAGCATTTAATCACGGATTAACACGGATGAACACCGTTGATTCAAAGTCCTAAGACAAAAACAAGGAACGCCAATTGGGTGAAGCTCCCGTTCGAAATACATTATTGATTTAAGGCCTTAACCGTGTTCATCTGTGGTTTCAACTGCCGTTTGTAGGATCATGCCGCACGGGAGCGCAAAGCGCATCCGCCTCGCGGGAGCTTATATTCCAGGCCCACTGTTGCAATGGCGCTTCTCATTTTTTTCGCAGCCAGTAGCACATCAGCGTCCTTCCTGCTACAATTAAAAACAAGTTCAGCACCGGGATAAGATACCAGCCCTATGCGGCTGTGAGCGCTCCCTCATTGCCGAAAGTCCGGCATGGTGCAGGGCAATGGAAGCCGGGGAAAGGAGGGGTTTTTTACCCTTGTATTGCCTCCCCCACTTATTATAAAATAGCCCCGCTCACCGCCAATGCTTAAGGAGAACACATGCCATCTGAGATCATCGTAAACGCAGGCCGCGAGGAAACCCGCGTGGCCCTTCTTGAGAACAGCCTCGTCACGGAAATCTACATCGACCGGAAAAAGGACCGCGGTATCGCCGGCAACGTCTACAAAGGCAGGATCATGAAGGTCCTGCCCGGCATGCAGGCGGCGTTCATCGACATCGGCCTGGAGAAATCCGCGTTCCTCTACGTCGGCGATGTCTTCGACAGCTCGTCGGAATACACGCCCCTGATGGAAGATGAGGGCCTGGAGCTCGAAGTCGAGACGAAACGGAAACGCAGCCACGCAAACCAGATCGAAGACCTGTTGCAGGAAGGGCAGGAAATCCTCGTGCAGGTATCGAAAGAGCCGATCAGCACCAAGGGCGCCAGGGTCACGACCTACATCAGCATTCCCGGCCGCTACCTCGTCATGATGCCCGGCGTGAACCATATCGGCGTCTCGCGCAGGATCGAGAACAGCGAGGAGCGGAAGCGGCTCCGCGAGATCGTGAGCCGCCTCCGGAAGCCGAATACGGGCTACATCATCAGGACCGCGAGCCAGGGCAGGAGCGAAGAGGATTTCGTGGCCGACATAGAGTTTTTGAGCAGGCTCTGGGACAACGTCCAGAAGAAAAAAGAGCGGGCTTCGGCGCCGGCGCTCCTGCACAACGAACTCGACCTGGTCTTCCGCGTGATCCGCGACGTGTTCACCCGCGACGTGGACCGGATGGTCATCGACTCTCCCGACGAGTACCAGCGCGTCAGGGAATTCGTCGATTCCTACATTCCGCCGCTTTCCCGGCGGGTGAAGCCCTACGACGGCGATGACCCCATCTTCGACCACTACGGCGTGGAGATCGAGATCTCCCGCGCCCTGGGCAGAAAGGTCTGGCTCAAGTCGGGCGGCTACATCATCGTGGACCAGACCGAGGCCCTTGCGGCGATCGACGTGAACACCGGCAGGTACGTGGGCAAGCGCACGCTCGAGGACACGATCCTGAAGACGAACCTCGAGGCCGTGCGGGAGATCGCCTACCAGCTCCGTCTCCGGAACATGGGCGGCATCGTCGTTCTGGATTTCATCGACATGGAGCGTGAGGACAACCGCAGGAAAGTCTATTCAGCGCTCCAGGAAGCGCTGGCGAACGACAAGGCCAAGACCACGATCTCGCACATCTCGCCCATCGGTCTTATCGAGATGACCCGGAAACGCATCCGGGAGAGTCTCGGCCGCACGCTCTGCGAGCCCTGCCCCTACTGCGACGGCCGCGGCTACATCAAGTCGAGCCGCACCATGTGCTACGAGGTCCTGCGCGAGCTCAGGAGGGCCTTCTCGAGCGCCGACGAAAAGAAGGCGCTCGTCACCGTCAATTCCGTGGTGGCCGATATGCTGTATGACGAGGAGCGCCAGGGCGTGGAAGAACTGGAAAAGGAATTTCAGAAGAAGATCGTGATCAAGGCTGACCCCAACCTGCACCAGGAGCAGTATGAAGTGGTGATGGTGTAAGAATTTGACGTGTAACTGAGTAAAAATCGGTCGAATTCCGGGGTCAGGTCAAGGACCCGGAGTTTGCCCGATAATTCTGGAGTCGTACAATGATTAATCTGCTTGCGCAATTATTTTCCCGTTGGTCAAAATCCGCGGGCGGGAGCGGGCCGTCCCGGGCGCTGGACGGAGATTCGGCCGTGCTCGCCGCATCAGCCGCAAGAGGCGCATCCGAATCACGGGTCCTATCCTGGGTCAAGAGCTCCTGCAGCCGCTTCATCTCGGGCCTCGACCCGATGGTGCCGATGATACTCATGGCGGCGGCGGTCGGCTTTGTCAGCTCTCTTGCCGTTGAATTGTTCCGCAAGGGAATGTACACGATCATCCGCCTCTATTCCACCCATGAACATCTCGTGGCTGCTGCGCGCGATTTGCCGTGGTGGATGCGGGTGTTGATACCTACGCTCGGAGGCCTTGGCGGCGGGCTGGTGATGTGGGCGGGCCACCGCTGGATCAAGCGCCCGCACGGGCCGGAATATATGGAGGCAGTGCGTATCGGCGACGGCATCCTGCCCCTGGGGCCGAATCTCGTTCGGACCGTTGCATCGCTGATCGGGGTCAGCGGAGGCATTACCATCGGCCGCGAAGGAACGATGATCCAGTTCGCCTCGGTAACATCATCGATTCTCGGGCGGCTGGGCCGCGCGGACGCCGCGCACCGCAGGCTCATCGTCGCCTGCGGCGCTGCCGCGGGTTTTGCCGGCGCATACCACGCACCGATCGCGGGCACCCTTTTCGTCTCGGAAATCATCCTCGGCGGCCTGGCGTTGCGTGAGATTACGGCCGTGCTCGTTGCGGCGGTCATCGGCGAGCTGACCACGCAGGCGCTGTTCGCCGCCGGTCCGCTCTACATTTCGCACGTCGTGCCGGCAGTGGGATTTTCCGACCTGTTCGACGCATCGCTCGTAGGGTTGATGGCCGGCCTGGTCGGCCCCGCGTTCCTGTGGCTGCTCGCCGCCGCAAACCGCAAATACCAGCCCCTCATCAGCTTTTTGCCGCTGCGCATGGGTTTGGCCGGCCTGGGCATCGGGCTGCTGTCGATACTGCGCCCGGAGGTCTGGGGCAACGGGTACAGCATTATTGAATCGTTTTTCGTTTCTCACTGGGCGTTGAACGCGGTAGCGGCGGTGTTCGTGCTGCGGCTGATCGCCGTGACATTTGCCAGCGCCGCAGGCATCCCCGGCGGCGTGCTCACCCCCACGTTGCTGCTGGGCGGGGCCATGGGATTGCTGGTAGGCCACACGATGCTGATACCGTCGGCCGACCATTCGCAGACGCTGTGGATACTGGTCGGGATGGGCAGCCTGCTGGCGGCAACCACTCACGCACCCGCGATGTCCGCGATCATGGTCTTCGAGCTCACCCGTAACTACAACGTCGTCCTGGCAGCGATGCCTGCCTGCGTGATCGCATCGGTTATCGGCAGTCTGCTGCGGCATCGTTCCGTCTATGCCGAGGCCCTGGGCCTGGGCAGGGGCATGCACGCCACGCCTGCCCCTCAGCGCCAGGCATTTCCGAGCCGCAGCCCAAGTCCCGGCGATTCCCCTTCTGCTCGCGTTGACAAGTAGCCAGGACACGGGCGCGCTTCATCCTTTCTTCCGTGACCGGCTGTCGAGACGTAGACAGACTCTACTGATCTTGTTCGTATTTTATTGCAAGCCCTTTCTAACCTCCTGCGGCACGTTGTTTCTACCTGTGTTTTCCTTATTAATTAAAAAAACTGCTGAGAGGATTTGAATACATAGTACAACGTACAATGTTCGCCCGATAGAACCGTTCGAGAACAGGCTCTGTTCAGGGTTCGGAGGGAGGGAACCGCGTCCGGGAAGGTTTCGCTAATTTCGTTGAGGGTGCCGCGGGCTCGTTTTGGTGATCAAGAGGACCTACGAGCGTCGCAAAGAATGCCGGCACTTCCGCTTCGAACGTGAGCCGCTTGTTGCTAACAGGATGGTTGAAGGAAATCCGTCTCGCATGGAGCGCCATGCGCGGCTGCGCCCTGTCCTCTTTTCCGTACTTTGTGTCGCCTACGATCGGGTGGCCGATGCCGGCGAGGTGTACCCGTATCTGGTTCTTCCTGCCCGTCAGCAACGTCACTTCCAGCAAGGAAAGCCCTTTTGTCTTCTTGAGCACTGTGTAAACCGTGCTGGAAAGTCTGCCCTTTGTGCTGTCGGACGTGGAATAAACGTTATACTGCTTGTCCTCCGCCAGGAAGGTCGTAATGGTGTCCGAGCTCTTTTCGCATGCGCCGTGGACCACGGCCAGGTACTTCTTCTCCGTTTCTTTCCACCGGGCCTTCAAACGGAGCATCGCCTCTTCGCTCTTTGCAAAGATGAGCACTCCTGAGGTGTCCCTGTCCAGCCGGTGAACAACGAAGAGATGCTTGCGGCCTCTCCCGCAGCCCCTGCTGATGTAATCCGTCAGCAGGGAATGGGCTGTGCGCGATTTTTCCCTCTCCGTGGCAACCGCCAGCAGGCCCGCCGGTTTGTCCACCACAAGGATGTCTTTATCCTCGTAGAGGATTCCGAGCCCTTTCGATACAAACCTGATGTTTGAAGGAGACCGTCTTCGCATAGTAACCAAGGAAGCCCATCGGCCGTCTGGCTGCATGTACAATCGGGATGCTGTCGAGGAGGGTCGCTACGCCGCTGCAACGGGCCGGGCGCAGCCGATGCTGGTGGTGTATTTCATTTTCTTGGTGTTTAAGAGCGCGCGGTCCGCGGAAAGGATGAGGTCGCGCGAGTTTTTCCCGTCGCGTGGAAAAGACGCGATGCCGATCGTGACCGTCAAAGCAAACTCCTTGTTGGTGATCTTCGCAAAACCCTCTTCTATTTCCTGTTTGATCCTGGTGGTGAACAAACTATAGGCCTTGGAAAGCTTGGTCTCGGGCAGGATGATGACGATCTCGTCGCCGCCGTACCGCGCGGCAAAGTCGGTGCTCCGGACGGCCCGCCGGATCGCCTCGCCGAGCGCAGTCAGCGCCCGGTCTCCGGACTGGTGGCCATAGGTGTCGTTGAATTTCTTGAAGTCGTTCACATCGACGAGCGCGAGCGAGAACTCCCTGTTGTGGCGTTCCGCACGCTGGAATTCCCGGTCCAACACGCCTTCGAAACACCGGCGGTTGAACAAGCCGGTCAGGCTGTCGGTGTTCGCCTCCCGTATGAGCGTGGAATGCGCACGCGCGTTATTGATGGCGATCGAGGCGAAGGATGAAAGGATCTCCAGGGTCTGGAGGTCTTCTGCGGGGAACTTTCGGGGGGTGAAGTCATCGACGTACAGAATGCCGACGACCTCGTTGTCTACGAGGAGCGGGACACAGACAAGGGACTTGATCCCCTCGTGAACGGCGATGGGATTGGTAAAGAAAGCTTTGTTCGTTGTGCTGTTGAGGACGGTCACGGTCGGTGACTTCAGGATCCGGTCGGTGAGTCCGCCCCGGCACACTTTCCACTCACGGTTGGCGATAAAGCCCCGGGAAAAACCTTTATGCGCATGAATGCGCATGGTCGCGGTCTTCGGCGTGTACGTCTGGGCACGGGACGCTCGGCGAC
>JAJYKN010000071.1 GCA_021788515.1 Nitrospirota bacterium
TGGCCGGCATGCTTCCAAACCCCCGCTACTACAACCCTTTCAAGAGGCCGGATAAAGCCCGGGAGCGGCAGGAACGGGTGTTGTTCAATATGCAGCAGGCAAGGCTCATATCGCAGGATGAGTATGCAGCGGCCCTTGCAGAGCCCTTTAATCTCCGGCAGGAGGGGAGGGAGAAATTTGATTTCACTATGCTCATCGGCGGGCATGGGAGGCCTTGCTATCAGTATGCACTGGAACAGATGCTCGCAGCCCTCTACGGAGAACAGGCGCTGTATCGCGGGGGCATGACGATTAAGACCACGCTGGACAAGTCGCTTCAGGAAGAACTGGACCGTTGGGAAAAGTCCTTCGGGAGTCCGGCCGAGCCGAATCTCTCCCGTGTCACGGTCGTACAGCAGGACGGCATGATCAGGGCAATTGTCTGCACCGAGGGAAAAGAAGCGGAACTGCAAGCCAGGCTCGATGCTCCATTCCCGGCGCTGAACACGTATTCCGTGAGTGAAGTATCGCCCGAAGCAGTCAGCCGGGAACAGATCATTTCCTTGTCTTCTGCGACAGCAATACCTCCAGCCCGCTAAAATTCGATGTTCGGCCGCAAAATGACCTGGAAGTCGTTCTTTTCTCTGCCTGCGGCCAGCACACCGGTATATTTCCTCGCCGATTCCCATACAAAACCGACTGCAAGCGAGAAAACCGTCTGGCTGTCATGGAGAGGCCACTTCTTGTCCACGAGAAAAAAATGACGGATCGCGCTCAACGTGCGGCGGTCCATATCGTAGGTGTATTCAAACCCGCTGTTGTTGAGGAAAGAAGATTCCTCCTCCTGGTAATCGACTCTGCTTCTCCTGAAGGACAGGTAAATGATGTCCGTGATGTCGGGATTGCCGTGGAGTTTGGCCCCGACGCGGAAGCTCCAACTCAGTTTCTTGACAGGCGATTTCCGGTCCCCTTTCATTTTCCACTCATATTCCCTCCACTGGTCCTGTATGAGCGTATTGTCCTTGATGTGGTAGTTGCCCATGCTGAAGAGGTAACCGCTGTAGCCGAGCCCTTTCGTATCATGGCTGCCCGGGACGTTGAAGTTTGCGACATTGCCCGCCAGAAGAGAGAAGGCGTAGGGTTCTTCAAACCCCGCAGTAAGGGCTTTTACCCAATTAAAACTGCCGGAGAGCTGCGCATCTTCATAAAAACCGGGGGCATGCGCCCTGATATAGGTCCCCAAGTAAGGCATGGGGTTGACGCTTGCTTCAAGGACGAGGAATTGCGGGAAAAGGGCTGCCCGCGACAGCAGCGTGGTGTAAATTGCCGATTCGGTCATTTCTCCCAACTGAGGGATAGGGGACTTCGTCAGGCCGATGATGAGGTCGAGGTCCGTATAGTAGGCGTCCGGTTCGAACACGACTTCGAAGCGTTTGAAGTTGTCTGTTGGTGCGGCGGCTGTCTGCGCTTTTTCTACCGGCGGGGCGACCGTCGCGCCGAAGGTTCTGGGCGGCGCGAAAAACGCAAGGACGACGAGCGCAAGGAGCGCTGGCCGGGCTGGCGCGTTTATGATCGACCTGACACGATGAAGCATGATAGGGAGGATAACACAGGCAGTAAAACATGAAAAGGAGCAAGTGCGCAGTGCAGAGACCGGAGCAGGAGCGCAGCGGTCAAGACCCGCGCTTCGTCGTTTGACGTTGTCCGGCGTTATGCCAGAACCGGCGCAATTTCCCGGAGCTTTGCCGAGATCACCCGGGAGCAGCCGGGTTCTTCCATGGTAATGCCGTAGAGCGCATCAGCCATCTCCATCGTGCGTTTGTTATGCGTGATGGTGATGAACTGGGACCTGCTGCTCATCTCCCGGATGAGGCGGGTAAAGCGCGTCACGTTCGCCTCATCGAGCGGGGCATCGACTTCGTCGAGCATGCAGAAAGGCGAGGGCTTCACCAGGAACGCCGCGAACAGGAGCGCTATGGCGGTAAGCGCGCGTTCGCCGCCGGAAAGGAGCGTGATGCTCTGGAACTTTTTGCCCCGCGGTTGTGCAATGATCTCGATGCCGGACTCAAGAATATTTTCGGGTTCCAGCAGGACAAGCTCCGCCCTGCCGCCTTCGAAAAGGAGCGCGAAGACCTCTTTGAACTTTTCCTGGATCGTGTTGAACGCCTCGGAGAAGAGCTCTATGGTTTCGACGTCGAGCTTAGCGATGGTCGCCTTCAGGTTATTGAGGGACTCGTTGATGTCGGTCTGCTGTGCGGACAGGAGATCGTATCGTTCCTTGAGTTCATTATACTCCTGGAGGGCGTCCACATTGATCGGGCCCATCTGGTCGATTTTCTGGCGATACTCGTCAAGGCGGAGCTTCGCTTCCTCCATATCGATGTCGAACTGGCCGAGCTCCTGGACCACGGCTTCGAGTTCCGCGTGATAGGTGCTCCAGATCCGGTCTTTCAGGTGCTCGATCTTCATGCGGAGTTCGGTCCGCTTCACTTCACTGGAGGAAAGTCGTTTCTGCGCCCCCTCGATATCGTGCCTCATCTGACGGGCCTGTTCCTCGGCAGCGTGAAGGGCCTGCGTTTTAACGGAATGCGCTTCCTGGAAGGAAACGAGGACCTTTCGCTCCGATTCGAGGACCTCGATATGTCCTTGAATCTCGGTTTCGGCTTCGGTAATAGACGATTCGAGTTCCCCCAGTTTTCCTGCAATGCCGGCGATTTCGGTTTCGCGCTTGGCGAGCCGGTCAGCGAGGTCTGCTCCGGTCCGTATAAGAGCGTCAAGGTTTTTTGAAGCGGCGGCCTGTTTTTCCTGGAGCGCGGCAATCTCCATCCGGATCTCGGTAATTTCGGCCCGAGCCGTTTCAAGGGCCTCTTTTTGAAGGGAGAGCTCAGCCTGGAGCGACTCGACGACGGCCTGGGCGTTGGAATGCCCGGCTTCCAATTCGCGAAGGACACTGGAAGACGCATCGATTTGGGTGCACAGATCCAGCCGGAGCACGGCGCGTTCGGCGGCTTCCGTATCGAGGGTCTTGATGCGGCCCTCGGCACGGACGATCTCGTCGCGGACGCCGAGGCGGTCTTTTTCCCTGTTCACAAATTCGAGATCGCTGCTGTGGATCTGCTGGGACAGGTCGGCTTCGATCTTCCGGTCCGACTCGATCGCAGCGTCCACGGCTGAAAGCTCTGCTTCGAGTTTTGCCGCGCTGACGGTCAATTCCGCGACTTCGTGCTCCAGGTCCTTGATCTCCCGCCGCTTCGTGAGCATGCCCGTGCCCACTGCTTCGATGGTCCCGCCGGTGACCGCGCCCCAGGGGTCCAGAATCTCTCCCGTGAGGGTGACGATCGTCTTGTGCATCCCGTTCTTCTGCCAGAGGTAGAGGGCGGTATCCATGGTATCCACGACGACCACGTCGCCCAACAGATACTGGGCAACGCTGTTGTAGGTTTCGTTGTACTTGACGATGTTCAGGGCCGAGCCGATAACGCCGGCATGGCCGTTCTTGACAAAGGGTTCGGACTTGATCTCCCGCGGAGTTTTCGGGACAAAGGTGCTTCTCCCGCCGCTTTTCGTCTTGAGATAATCGATTGCCTTGAGCGAGTCGTGCTGGGAATCGACGACAACGTACTGCAGCCGTTCCCCCAGCACTGCTTCAATGGCGACTTCATACTGCGGTTCGGTCTCGATCATGTCCGCAACGAGCCCGTGGATCGTGCCGAGGCTGTCGTTTGCCGAGCCTTCTTTTCTCGCGGCCATGACCGTGCGCACGCCCTTCTGATAGCCTTCCAGGCTTTGTTCGAGCTCGATCAGGGAGCGTAAGCGGGAGTTCTGCGCGGCAAGCCGGTTCTTTGTTTCGTTCAGGTTTGTCTCGACCGATTTTTTCCTGGCAAGCGCCTGTTCCAGGCGTTCGGAAACCCGTGTGCGCTCTTCCTGAGCAGCGTTCTTTCTTACGAGAATGTCCTCGAGTTCCCGCTCTTTGACAACGAGCAGGGTGGAGAATTCCTCGAGCTTTTGCGTCAGTTCCTGTTTATCCTTCAACCCCCGGGCATCCTGATCGTCAATCTGCGCGACCCTGGTCTGCAAATTCGATATCCGGGCTTTTTCCGCAGCCGATGCGGTCATGGCGTTCAGAATTCCGGCCCTTGTCTCATCGAGCGAGAGCTCTTTTTCCCGGAGCACACGGGAAAGAGCGTCGAGGTTCTCCGCCCGTCCGGCGAGAATGACGTTCTTTTCTTCGATCGAGACTGCAAACCCGCGGGTCTCTTCCTCGTGCTGCGCCTTCAGCTCCGCGACCCTGACCTTCTCCTGTTTCAGATACTCCATGTCAGCGAGGTCGCGGCCGCGCTGTTCCGTCAGCGAAGCGATCTGGCTTTTTGACATCTCGACGCGGTGCTCGGCGCGGCTGAGCGCCGCCTCGGTTTCGTGGATCTTATGCTGAAGCGCGGAAAGCTCCTGTTCCGCCGTAAGGGCGTCCGCCCGGGACTCTTCAATGGCGGATTCGATCCGTCCCAGAGCTGCGTGCAGCTCCGTGATTTCATCTTCCGCCTTTTTGAACTCATCGGTCGCCGTTGTCCACTCTTTTCCGAGGTCCGAGTATTCGACCGAAGCAAGGCGGTAGTCCAGGTCTTTCATCTCGGCACGGAGCTTCTGGTAACGCTCGGCTTTCTTGGCCTGTCGGTCAAGGGAATTGACCTGGCGTTTGACCTCGATAATGATATCGTTCACGCGGAGCTGGTTCTGCTGGGTGGATTCCAGTTTGGAGAGCGCCTCCTGGCGGCGGGCCTTGTACTTCATCACCCCTGCAACTTCTTCAAAGAGGAAACGACGGTCCTGAGGCTTGGAAGAAAGGATAGTATCAACTTTTTCCTGTTCGATGATGGCGTGGATCCGTGCGCCCACACCGGCATCCATCATGAGATCACGGATGTCCTTGAGCCGGCAGGGGATCTTGTTAATGAGGTATTCACTCTCGCCGGAGCGGTAGAGACTCCGGGTGATTTCCAGTTCTTCGTAGTGTGAGAATTCTGAAGAGAGGTTTCCGCCGACGTTCGAGAGTCTCAGAGTTACTTGGGCCATGCCCAGGGGTTTGCGGTTTTCACTGCCGTTGAAGATAACGTCTTCCATCTTTTCGCCCCGGAGATGTTTTGCGCTCTGCTCGCCCAGCACCCACCGTATGGCATCGGAGATGTTGCTTTTACCGCAGCCGTTCGGACCAACCACAGCTGTGATGCCGGGCTGAAAGGTGATCGTGGTTTTGTCCGAGAAGGATTTAAAACCGATCATTTCGAGCGTCTTGAGCTGCATAGGCCTCCCCCTGAGGTAAGGATGATTTAAAAAAAGCTAAAGAATATAGTTAAGTTTTGGTATGGGGAAAATGAAACACTTCCCTCTTTAATGTAAAGGTTTATATCATAAGATGGCTGCTTTGTAAAGGGAAAAATAACAAGGTAAGGTATTGTTTTTTGAATGGTACACAATATATTGTGGCATTGTTAGACTATGCTTCTCGCTCCGCGAGACGCTTAAAACCTATTTTTAAAGGCAAAATGAGCGCCATAATATTGACAATGATTATGGTAAGGAACGAGAGGACAATAGAAACCCAGCTGAGAACGGATAAGTGGGATCCGAACGTTTGGACAGAGAAAATCTTAAACACGGGCCAAGCTTCCAGGGTGATGACCGCGCCGATAAACAGCATGGTCAGCAGCATATATACGATGCCGCCGAAGCCTGTGGGTATCTGTGCGACGTTCTCATGCTTGAATTTCGGGAAAATCGCGCCAAGCCCGACTCCCAGGGAGGTAATGCCGAAGGTCATCATGAAAACCGTTATGATGCCGAGGACCATCATGAAGGGGGTCACCTTGAGCAGCATGTTCGAAAGTACGATCAGGACCTCGGCCAGGACCAGGAGCGGAAGCAAACTGCTCCAGAATTTTGCCCAGAGGAAGTCTTTAATCGAAAGAGGAGCTGAACGGATGATCCAGAAGGCCGATCCTTCAAGGCTCACTGCAGGGAAGACGAACCGGACGGCAACGGCAGAGGTCACGAATCCTACCATTCCGAGGTTCAAGAACGAGATCAGGTTCTGGAGAAAGAAGCTCGGCATGGCGGCGCGTTCGAGCGGCAGAAGCTTGAAGCTGTAGATGTAAACGACCATCAGCGCAAAAAGCAGGAAAAGCTGGGACCATTGTGAAGTGTCCCGGAAGAAGAGCTTGGTATCCTTCAGAACGATCGCGCGCATCTTCCCGCGAAAGGGCGAGGCGACAAGACGGAAAAACCCGCTTGCCAGCCGTGACCGGGAAATAGCCGATTTTTTCCCTTCCTGGGAACGCGACCACCCGGAATAATAGATCATCAGGCAAATCCGCTCGCCGATCACGATGCCCGCGAGAGCGGTGCTCCAGAGCATCAGCACGTAAAAAAGCGACTCTCCCCTGATCTTGCGCAGGAGCGGCGAAAGCACTTCTGTCGCCCAGGAACTCGGGATTAACGGAGAGACCGGGGCGCGAAGGGCGGTGAGATATTGCACAATCGACGGAAAGGCATCGGGGTCGACTAATTTTTCCGGTTGAAGCACGCGGAAAAGAACATACAGGACCACGAAGAACAAAAGGCCGAGCAAGACGATGATATCTTTTGCCCGTCGCGCAGGGAAAGCGCTCACGAGCAGCATGGTAACGCTGATGCCGATGACGGCCGGAATGAGCAAAAAAGGGATGATGGTTAAAAGCAAGCCGAGGTAATAGAGAAGGTTCGCCTTGAACACGACGCCGTAGGAGATGAAAACCGGCAGGCCGTATATGAGGGTGATCCACGAAGAGTCTACGATGGTTTCTAACAGTTTTGCGCGGTAGATGGATTCGATCGGCACGGGTGAAGAATGAAGAATATCGAGTTCGCCGGACAGGTAAAACGT
>JAJYKN010000072.1 GCA_021788515.1 Nitrospirota bacterium
AACTGCTGATTGCCAAGCCGACGTCGCCGGGAAATGTCGTTCCTGTCCGCGAGATCGCGGGGCTCAAGGTGGATCAGGCCATCGTCGGCAGCAGCGTGAACTCATCGTTCCGGGACCTGATGGTCGCGGCCCGGATGCTCGAAAACAGGCGGGTCCATCCTAACACATCTTTTCATGTAAACCCGGGAAGCCGCCAGGTGCTCGAAAACGTGTACCAGGCAGGCGGGCTCCTTTCGTTTCTCACCTCGGGCACGCGCGTGCACGAGCCGGGGTGCCAGGGCTGCATCGGCATGGGCCAGGCGCCGGGCACGGGTGAAGTAAGCCTGCGCACTTTTCCCCGGAACTTTCCGGGCAGGAGCGGGACCAAGGACGACAAGGTCTACCTCTGCTCTCCCGAGACCGCGACGGCAGCGGCCCTCAAGGGAGTTATCATTGATCCCCGGGATCTGGCAAAGGAGATGGCCTATCCCGCTGTCTCGGACCCGAAGGAATACCTGATCGACGAAAAGTCTATCGTCTTCCCGTCCGAGGAGCTCAGGAAAACCGAGATCATCCGCGGGCCGAACATCAAGCCGCTCCCCGTGCTTGAGCCGCTTCCGGACACGCTTAAGGCGGAGGTTGTATTGAAAGTGGGAGACAACATGTCCACGGACGGCATCATGCCCGCGGGAAACCGCGTGCTGCCCTTCCGTTCGAACATCGAAGCGCTTTCCGAATTCGTATTCTCGCAGGTGGCCCCCGATTTCGCGAAAGAAAGCAAAGCGCGCGGCTCCGTGATCGTCGTGGGCGGCGAGAACTATGGTCAGGGATCGAGCCGGGAGCATGCGGCCCTGGCGCCCCGGTTTCTGGGCGTGCGGGCCAAGATCGTGAAGAGCTTTGCCCGGATCCATAAATCCAACCTCTGCAACTTCGGCATTCTGCCGCTCGTGTTCAAGGACCCGAAGGACTATGATAAACTCAGCAAGGGGACCAGGGTTGTATTCCGGGACGTTAAAAAAAGGATCGAGCAAGGAGAGCGGGAGATCCCGATCGAGGTGGACGGCGAAGTAATCATGACGATCCTGGATGTGTCGGAACGCCAGCGCAAGCATCTGCTTGCCGGCGGGATGCTGAATTTCGTGAAGAAGGAACTGCTTGTGGAAGCTTAGAATCTTTCAGGAGAAAGGGGGAATCTGGAGAAAGGGAGAAAAGGCGGTCTTCGTTCTTTATCTTTTATCCCCCTTTCGCCTTTCCTTTCCCCATTTCTCCTTATAGATTTGCTTCTGTACCTAAAAAATAGTTGCTAAGGAAGGTTGCCATGATTGCAAAAGCAGAAAAAGAACTCAAGCAGGAAAAACCTGAGGAAATAAAAACAAAGAACATCGGCTTGCGGGGCGTGAAGATAGCGGACACAAGGATCTCCGACGTGGACGGCGAGAACGGCATCCTGATCTACCGGGGGTACCGGATCGAAGAACTGGCGAAATATTCCACCTTCGAGGAGACCGCCTACCTCCTGCTCCATGACGCGCTCCCCAGTGCGGAGGAACTCGCCGACTTTTCGCGCAGGCTCGTGGATTCACGGCGCTTGCCCGATTTCGTGCTGGAGAACCTGAAGCACCTGCCGCAGCAGGCCCTGCCCATGGACGTGCTCCAGGCGTCGATTCCCATGCTCGCGATGGCCGATCCGATTTTGACGATGGAAACGAGGGAAGCGAACCTGTCGAAGGCTGTCCGGCTCATTGCCCGTGTTCCCGGGGTCGTGGCCTCCTGGCAAAGGATACGGCAGGGACTGGAGCCGCTCCCTTCGGACGACGGACTTTCCCATGCCGGGAACTTTCTCTGGCAGCTGAGCGGCAGAAAGCCCGATCCCGAGACGGCGAAATATATCGATACGGCGCTGGTGCTCCATGCGGACCATTCCTTCAACGCATCGACCTTCGCGTGCCGCGAAGTGGTCTCGACGCAGGCGCACATGTACGCCGGCGTGGCCGCGGGAGTGGGCGCCCTTTCCGGAAGCCTGCACGGCGGCGCCAATGCGCAGGTCATGAAGATGCTCATGGAGCTGCAGAATGAGAAGGACGTGGCAGGCTGGGTGAAAAAACAGCTCGACGGCGGACAAAAGATCATGGGCATGGGCCATGCCGTGTACAAGACGACTGATCCCCGCGCAAAATTCCTGAAAGAGATGGGAAAACGGCTGGGCGAGAAGCTCGGACAGGAGCAGTGGCACCGGCTCTCCACGGAGATCGAGGAAACGGCCGTTTCCGAGTTCGAGAAGCGGGGTAAGACCACCATTAAGCCGAACGTGGACTTTTACAGCGCCCCGGTCTACTACCTGATGGGCATCCCGCAGGACCTGATGACGCCGGTCTTTGCCGTGGCCCGGGTTGCCGGCTGGACCGCTCACATTATCGAGGAAAAGTTCGGCGATGCCCAGGGGAAACCAGCGCTCTATCGCCCGTCGTCGGAATATATCGGCAATTACTGCGGCAGGACAGGATGCAGTTATGAGCCTGTTGAGAAGAGGAAATGAAAAATTCAATTAAAAATTAAGAATTAGTAAGTTACGAATTAAAATCTACCCAAAACGGCAAGAATATTGTGAAAACGGAATTTTAGAAATCGAGGAGGACGGGGATGGCAGGGAAAAAGGAAAAGATCGAGAACAGGAAGCTGGGAACATTACGGGCCAGAACGAAAAATCTCGTCCCCCCGAAAAAAGGGGTGAAGAACATGAAAACAGCCATGGTAAAACATAAACCGGAGCAAAGATCGACGCGGGTCCTGTCGATCAATCCCTACACCGAAGAGGTAATGAAAAAGTACGCGCTCATGAGCACGGTGGAATTGAACGGGCAGGTGGGCGAGTCCCGGGCGGCTTTTATGAAGTGGCGCGCTGTTCCTGTTGCGGACCGGGCGGCATTGATGGCGAAGCTGGCAACGGTGCTGCGCGCGGAGAAGCGGAACTATGCCGAGCTCATCACCAAGGAGATGGGCAAGCCCATCAAAGAGGCGCTTGCGGAGGTCGAGAAGTGCGCCGTGCTTGCGGACTACTATGCTGCGAACGCGGAGCAGTTCCTGAAGCCCGAGGAGATCAGGACTGAGGCAAAGAAGAGCTACGTCATGTACCAGCCCCTCGGCCTCGTGCTTGCGGTCATGCCCTGGAACTTCCCGTTCTGGCAGGTGATCCGGTTCGCAGTGCCGGCGCTTGTCGCAGGGAACGTGGCGCTTTTGAAGCACGCGTCGAACGTACCCATGACCGCGATTGCGATCGAGGAGGCTTTTACCAGGGCCGGTTTCCCGGACAACGTATTCAAGACCCTGCTGATCGATGCGCAGCAGGCGCTCAGGCTCATTGACGACGACATGGTGGACGCGGTCTCGCTCACGGGCAGCAACAAGGCTGGCGAGGACATCGGCGCCCATGCCGGCAGAATGATCAAGAAGGTCGTGCTCGAACTCGGCGGTTCGGACCCGTACATAGTGCTCGACGATGCGGACGTGGAAAAAGCGGGCAGAACTGCGGCAAATGCGCGTATGATCAATACGGGCCAGAGCTGCATTGCCGCAAAGCGGTTCATCGTGATGGAGGCCGCGGCGGAAGCGTTCACAAAGCACTTCCTGGCGCGGCTCGGGGAAATGAAACTCGGCGATCCCATGGATGAGACCACCGACATCGGCACCGTGGCAAGGAAGGACATCCTCGACGGTCTGAAGGAGCAGCTCCGGGACGCGAAGGCAAAAGGCGCAACCGTGCTGACCAGCGGCCAGACGTTTGCCAAGGGGCTTTTCTTCACGCCCAGCATCGTCCTGAACGCCAAGCCGGGCATGAAGGTCCTGAGCGAGGAGGTTTTCGGACCGATCGCGCCGATCATCGTTGTGAAGAGCGAGGATGAGGCAATACAGGTTGCGAACGACACCCAGTTCGGCCTGGGAGCGGCTGTGTGGAGCCGGAACATTGAGCGGGCTGAACGGATCGCGGGACGGATCGAGGCCGGGACCGTAACGATCAACGATATGGTGAAGTCCGATCCGCGACTCCCCTTCGGCGGGGTGAAGAAGTCCGGCGTGGGAAGGGAAATGTCGCACCATGGGCTGAAGGAGTTCGTGAACGTCAAGACAATCGTGGTAAGGGAATAACGGTGAGAGTATGGCCACGGAGTCGCCGAGGCACGGAGAAAAGAAAAGTTTTTTGATACTAATAAATTGTCTGGTTATGATTAACTTTGATTATTTGTTTTAGTTTTTTGATTATAATCATTCAGCATAAGTTAGAATCAAAAGCATTTCTCAGTGTCTCGGCGTCTCCGTGGCAAATTTTTTGTTCAGGAGAATTTCATGAAAGCATCGGACCTGTTCGTACGGCAGCTGGAGGAGGAAGGCGTTGAATACATCTTCGGCCTGCCCGGCGAGGAGAACCTCGATTTCCTCGAGTCCCTCCGCACGTCGAAGATCAAGCTCGTCGTCACCCGCCACGAACAGACCGCCGCGTTCATGGCCGCCACCTACGGCAGGCTGACGGGAAAAGCGGGCGTCTGCTTCTCGACGCTGGGACCCGGGGCCACGAACCTGATGACCGGCGTGGCCCACGCCCAGCTGATCGGAGCGCCGCTCGTGTCCATCTCGGGGCAGAAGGCCGTGCGCGGGAACCGGCAGGCCCGGTTCCAGCTTATCGATGTCGTGAGCATGATGCGGCCGATCACGAAAGACGCGGTTTACCTCATCGATCCGGGCGCCATCCCGACGGTGGTGCGAAACGCCTTCAAGCTCGCCCAGGCTGAGCGGCCGGGGGCCGTGCATATCGAGCTGCCGGAGGACGTATCGGAAAGCGAGACCGGCGCCGGTGTGCAGAAACGCGGCCTGGTGCGCAGGCCCGCGCCCGATGCCAAGGCGCTCTTGCGGGCGGCGGAGCTGATCAACCAGTCCAAGAACCCGCTCATCATCCTGTCGTCAGGCGCAAACCGCAATTTGATCTCCCGCCAGTTGATGCAGTTCATAGAAAAAACGGGCATTCACGCGGTCCATACCCAGATGGGAAAAGGCGTGCTTTCCGACGCGTCGCCGTACAGCCTGTTCGCCACGGGCATTCACCGGCGCGACTACGTCAACTGCGGCATCGACCGCGCCGACCTTATCATCACGATCGGGTACAATATCGTCGAGTATCCGCCCTACGTCTGGAACGCCGGCCTCGATAAGAAGATCATCAATATCGATTTTACCGAAGCGGAGGTCGACCGGTACTATGACCCGGACATCGAGGTGATCGGCGATATTTCCTGCTCGCTCCGCCAGCTGGGCGAACTGGTTACGGCGAGGAAGAACGGCGAGACCTTCAAAGCCATCCGGGAATTTCTGGACAGGAAACTTTCGCTCGATTTCAAAAAGCAGTATCCTCCGACGCCCGTGGAAGTCGTGTCGCACGTGCGGGAGGTGCTGTCGCACGAGGATATTCTCACCCTGGACAACGGGATCTACAAGCTGTGGTTTTCAAGACTGTACCGGACGTGCAAACCCAACACCTTTCTGCTCGACAATGCCCTGGCAACCATGGGGGCCGGGCTTCCCTCCGCTATTGCCGCCAAGATGGTGAGACCCGACCGGAACGTGCTCGCTGTCGTGGGCGACGGAGGGTTCATGATGAACTCCCGGGAGCTCGAAACAGCGCTTCGGTACAAGGTCCCGCTCGTTATCCTGCTCCTGAACGACAATGCCTTCGGGTTCATCAAGTGGGAACAGCAGGCCAAGGGATTTGAAAATTTCGGCCTGGAGTATGGGAACCCCGACTTCGTGAAGTACGCTGAAAGCTATGGGGCCGTGGGCATGCGGGTAGGCAAGGGCGACAATTTGTCGGAAATGCTGCGCAAGGCGTTTTCTCTCAACACCGTAGTCCTGATCGAGTGTCCCATCGATTACTCCGTGAATTACGAGACCTTTTCCCGGGAGTTGGCGAACATCGTGTGTACCATGTGATTGCGCATCATTGTCAAGAAACAATTAAGTCATCCCTTAGACAATTAAGATTGCAAGGAAGAGCTCCTGAGATTAACCACAATGATGGTGCCACATGATATTGATTTTATCCACGGATTTAATTTGCCTGTGTTGGATACAACTCCGGGAAAAACCATCCCGCAGCATGGATAGGAAAACCCAACTTTACCTCTCCCTTTGGAGAATCCGAAACCAGCAATCCCAAGAGATTTCTTTCGGCGCGCTCTTTCAACTCCGAGGCCAGGATAATCTCCCCGCGCAATGACACACCATGCACCAGAACCTCTTGAAGCATCCGGGACGCTTCGGACCGAGGCGGTTCTTTTTTTCGCGATGAACCGGGGATCTGCCCCTGTCGCGCAGATCGAAAATCAGGTTTGGATGATGACGAGGTCGGGGGTTTGCAAGGACTGCTCATAAGATTGAAACAGGCAATTATTTCCAAATCTAAGAACTCGTTAAGTCCTTCCTGAACTATGCACTTTCGGCCAGACGAACCCATGTGCAATTTTGAAGTGGTATTCTGCAAGCATTTTCATCACGCGTCGGTCTCTTCTTGCGGTATATTGCGGATAGCTGTGGGATTTTGTGAATAGCAGAGTGCCCGAGAAACGGCTTATAATAAAGATCGGGGAATCCGGGGTATATAAATCCTTGAAGAGCCTCTTCGAGGTGGAAGAGAACACATAGATGGATTGGAGCGTTCCGTGAAAGCACTCCTCATTTATCCCGAATTTCCGGACACCTTCTGGAGTTTCAGGTATGCTCTGAAATTCATTCACAGAAAGGCAAGCAGTCCACCCCTCGGTTTGTTGACCATTGCAGCGATGCTTCCTGAAGAGTGGGAAAAAAGACTGGTCGACATGAACGTAGAAAGCCTGCATGACGACGACCTGAGATGGGCTGA
>JAJYKN010000073.1 GCA_021788515.1 Nitrospirota bacterium
TCCACCTAGAAATGGATAAGACCATAGGAGGGCAGGGGATAGACTACGACCGGTGGCTCAGCGGCTATGATCTGTTCGCGGCTGAACACGAAGAACATCTTGATGGGGTACACAGCCTCTTCGACGGACAAGAAGAAGCGGCGAAAGCGCAGCTCGGGAAATTCAAAAAAGAGTACCTTGAAGCTCTGAGTAGAGGCGAAGCTGGCGAAACCAGGGCGCAGAGAGTGCTCGAGAAGGAGCGCACATACATCAGTCGCGCGTGGAAAGCTCTTGAGAGGTTTGATAAACCGCAAGCGACTCTAGCTGAGGAAGGCGCGGCGGCCGAGCCAGAAGCGTTGGCTAATCGCTCTGCAACCGAAGAAGAGAGATCGGAATCGAAAGAACAATCAGCAGAACCAGAGTCGATCGAGGAGCATGGTGTCAAACCAGAAGAGAATCAGAGGTTCATGAATGACAAGGAAATCGCGGATCTAATGGCCATACAGCCTGATTCCCCTGAAAATCCTACTGAAGGAACGCATGCGGAAAAACGAACGCTGTTGAAAGCGATGGTTCGGAAGCTGACTGGTGACGAGGAAGAAAAGAAGGGAGGCAAAAAAGAGGGGATGAGCAAGCGAGGCGCACGCCTCAGGATGAATCTCCTAAATCGTTCAGCGGAGCAGAATGCGGGAGAAGCAGCGAAGATGAGCGGGTTGGAGAAATATTTACGCACCTTTGGCGAGTGGTACAACAAAAGAAGTCTGAAGGCTAAAATCGGTGTCGGCGTCGCCCTCGGTGTCGGCACGGTTGCGTTCTCGGGTGCATCGGTTCCGCTTGCGTTCGGGTGCATGGCAGGACTTGCTACTCAGCGTGCTGCTGGCATGGCGGGAATGTTCCTTCATTTCGAAAAAGGTTTGCTGGATTTGAAGAATCCGGCCGCCGCGCCCACAGGTCCGCAAGGGCGGTTGGCGAAGATATTGAACGCGCCGATGAAAGGAATGACGCACCTCGCGAATCGTCTCGATAAAGACAACAAGCATTTCAAAGACAAGGACAAGGCGATGATGATGGCGATGCTCTATACGATCGGCATGGGCGCCGGCATCGCCAAAGGCGTGCATCTTGTGAACCAGTCGTCAGTTGGCGAAGCGATGCATAAATGGATTTCGCACATGCTCGGGCACGACAAGGCGGGTCACGTCGCGCCCGCGGGGAAGGGAAACGCTACTCGGGCCGTTAAGGGTGGCGCTCCCGTTCCCGAGACACCGGCGGTGCAGCATATCGAGGTTGCGCAGGTTGATGCAGTCTCAGGACGTGGCTACGAGGATATGCTCTTCAAGCTCGGTAAGGAGATCCATGAGACGTATCCGCACGGATTGCCGCAAGGGACAAGTCACACGAGCGACGCGTGGAAGCTCTGGGACGCAGCCGCGAAGGGAGATCTGAAGATCAAGGTGCACGATATTGCGAGGGATCACGGATTCTTCGATCCGAAGACCGGCGCGAGCGTCATGGTCGGCCATGATGCGCACATAACCATCGGTCCCGACGGCCAGGTGCAGCCGATGCACGCGCCCGCCCATGCGCACATGACGCCGGCGCCCAAAGCGCACGTTCCTCATTCTCATCACACCAGCAAGCCTTCTGCATCGACTGGGGCGCCAGAAAAATCGCCTGCCATACCCAAGGCTCCGCCTGCCGCATCGACGCATCCGGCGGAAGCAGCCCCGCAGCAGCACGCGACACAGCTCACCGCGCCCAAGAGCGCTCCGTCGACAGGCACTCCTCACGTCGTGGAGACGGCCCCGGGCGAAGTGATGAAGCGACCTCTCGAAGGAGGAGGCACCAGTTACGAGTTCACGGTCAATGATGAAGATCTTAAGAATTTCGTCGTCGACGTACGGATCGACCATACGGGCGCGGTGCAGGTGATGCACCACGGCGGTAACTGGAACGATACTCTGAATCATGAATATCAGACGAAGGACTGGTTTGATGTCATTCGCAATCATGCGCATGGCGATTTGTCCTTGAGTACGAATGTCGTGAATGAGCGAGCACAGGAACTGGGAGCCTGCGACCACGCGCTGCGCTACCTCGATGCTCACCACCTCGGCAATTCTCCCGAAGCAAATGCGCTCCGCGAGCAGATGCATCGGATCGTGGAGACGACTAATAAGGAGTACGGCACTGTGCTCACCGACCCTACTGCCGGGCATACTGCGTCGGCAACCGTCGGTAATGCGGTGCCCGCTCCCGAGGCGTCGCACATCGCGAACCAACCAGCCCCGCCGCATGAGAGTGTGCTGGTACACACGAATATTAACGGCGTTCCAGTTGATCCAACCAAGGCGCACATCTATGAAAATGCAAAGGGCACCTTCTACGCTTTTGGTGGCAGTGATGCATCAATCGATAAATTAGCCCAAGACTATGCGACACAGCATCATGTCCACGTGTTTGTAGATAAGTCGTATAAGATTTTAGGTATAAAAGTTCCCCGCGTTATTGAATATGTGCCGACTGGGCATGACGGCCCGCTGACGATGGTGATTCATTCTGGTCGGTCAGCGCTAGTTCCAAAGTCCGAAAACTTTACAAAAATACTTCACTAGCTTTGTGCTATACTATCTACCATGCAAGACGAAATGATTGCCGCCATCGCCGCCGACCTCGGCATCAGCGACCTCCCGCTCGAGGAGCAAAGGACGCTGATCGGGCAGTTCGGTGAGGTCGCGCTCAAGGCCGCGACCTTCGCGGTCGTCGCGAAGCTTGCCGAGGACAAGCGCGACGAGTTCGCGAAGCTCGCAGAAGCGGGGGACTCGGCTGCCTTGCAGGCCTTCTTGGATCGTGAAGTCCCCGATCACGAGGAGGTGGCTAAGGCCGCAGTCGCCGAAGAGATTAAACGTTTTAAGGATTTCCAATCGAACACAGTATGAAAACAACCCAGACCGCCATCGCCGTCGCCATTGCGCTCGCTGTCGTCGCTTATTTCTTCATCTTCGGCGGCTCGTTGCCTTTCTTCGGGCAGGCTCCGTCGCAGCAGCAAGCGACTACCACGACAGCCACTACTGCGAACACGATCACCTCAACCACTACCATGCCTACCGACAATTCGAATCAGCTTCAGATCACCGACGAAGTCGTCGGCACGGGCGCGACCGCTGCGGCGGGCGACTCCGTGACGGTCAACTATGTCGGTTCGCTCACGAACGGAACCGTCTTTGACGCTTCGGCCAATCACGGGACCTCCGGCTTCACCTTCACCCTCGGCGCAGGGCAGGTGATCCCGGGCTGGGATCAGGGCATCGTCGGCATGAAGGTGGGAGGGAAGCGTAAGCTCGTCATCCCGCCCGCGCTCGCTTACGGCAACCAGGCGATCGGCAATATAATCCCCGCGAATTCCACGCTCGTCTTCGAAGTCGAGCTCGTGAAGGTCCAGAAGCCGCAGCAGTAAGGGCGATCAAAGGAAAAGGCCTGGCGGAGACAGAATCTCCAACCAGGTCTTTTTGTTAATTGCTTACTGAGGCGGCGGAGGAAGAGTTCCACCTCTGACATAAGGCAATTGAGGGGAATTTACGCTGTCCGTTGGAACGGGTAGCGTCGTGTGTCCGCCAACAACCGGGATGGCATCCCACCCTCTTAGGATGTGATACCGTTCCTGCGCTCGTCGGATCTTAATAGTAGCGCAGTACCCGGCGGATGAGTACTGGGACTGTTCCGTCTCGATGCGGCCATTATTTGCCCACGAGGGCAAACCATAGCCAAGGCCGGCCAGGAAATATCTGACCAGCTTTGCCCCGGGGAATGCGGCTGCAAAGCCGGTTTCTCCAACTGCTGTGACGAGAGCCCCCCATCCGCCCTCGCTCAAGATCTTAATGGCCCACGGGGGGAGCTGTTTAAACAGCCATACCTGGCAGTTTGCATCGATGTGGAGTACCTGATCCACCTCGATCTGCGACCACCGCGGCCTGGCCTTCGCGCAAGCAGACGCTGGAACTCCAGGGATGTTGCAGTCGTCGGGTATCATTGCAAAAGATCCCGAGAAGTCTTTGCCCGAGTAATCACCCTTAATGGCGGCCGGGTGATGATGGATTATCCCGCCGCCGCCGTCAATGCTGGCACAGCCGGTCACAACCACCGCCGCTAGCGCGACGGCCAACAAGAGTACCTTCTTCATTTCCACTCCACCTCCTTATTTCTAGGCTCCCTATATGGGAGCCGGATTTCCTGTAAAGGACTTCTTAATCTCTGGTTCATATAATACTCATGCGAGTCGGTTTGTCAACTGTTGACAAGTGAGGCAGTTTGGTGTATCTCTGGAGGAGAAAATAACGAAACGTATGGAATGGCTTGTCACCATCGTCGCGCGGCTCATCCGGGCCGGGCAGAAGGCCTATACCAAGAAGTGGAGCTTCTTGGCCGTCTTCGCGTTCGTGTTCCTCGCGAGCACGTTCGTGCTCGCGCAGCTCGACCTGCTGCCGGAGCCTGCGAAGGCGCCGAGCGCGTCGGCCGTCTCGAGCCAGCCCGCGGCCGTCGCTGATATGCCCGCGCTCGAAGTGCCCGAACTGCCGACGAAGATAACCATCCCGGCCATCGGCCTCTCGGCCGCGATCTCGAACCCGACGACGACGAACGTCGGCACGCTTGATGCGGACCTCTTGAAGGGCGCGGTGCGCTACCCGACCTCGGCGGAGCTCGGGGAGCAGGGGAATGTCGTCCTCTTCGGCCATTCGAGCTATCTGCTGATCCCAGGCGATGATGCTTATAAAACCTTCGACGGCATCCAGAAGCTCAAGGCTGGCGACACCATCACGGTCTCTTCATTAACCCAGGAGTACACCTATCGTGTGCGGAGCGTCTCGAAGGAGAATACGAGCGACGGGGTGATCCCGCTCTCGGTCTCGGGTCGGGTGCTGACGCTCTCGACCTGCAACTCCTTCGCGACCAAGAGCGATCGTTTCGTCGTCGTGGCCGACTTTGTAGAGAGTCACGCGATCCCGTCCTCGTGACGGAATCGCGTGACTCCCTTGCAAACGCAAAGGGAGCGGATGATCTTTCGAGAAACGAGCGAGAAGCGCAAGCTGATCGCCTGGAATAATAAAAAAGAACCAAAGGAGGTCCAATGAAAAAGCGAATTGCTTTTTTTGCGGTTGTATTGCTGCTCTTCGTCGGTCTGTTTTTGTTGTTGTGCCCGTGCCGGCGGGAGCAGCTATTTTCGGCGCTTCACAGACCGAAAATAGCTGTGCCAGCGAAGCATCCGGTACCAGCAGCAAAAGGACCGGCGGCGAAGCAGCCGGCACCACCGGTGAAAGTCGTAAAAAAAGCTCCGTGTGGTGGGCACAAGCACAAGAAGCTGCTGAGGAGGAAGAAAGTGGTGGCCAAGAAGGTCACTAAACCAAGGAAGAAGTTGCCGCCCGCAACGACAGTGGCGAAAGCGCCACTCCCTCCAAAAGCACCTGAACCCGTTGCTGGGTGTGTCGAAATTCGCCTGCCTCTGTTGAGGCCGGGCGACATTGGCATTAAAGGCTTCGTGGCCGGGTCGGTCGGGTACGACTTTGTCCACGATAAATGTACCGGCCTTAAGGAAGGAAACGGGGCGTTCGGTCCTTTGCCGAACACCTTGTGCGAAGAATCGTCCTTTCCGGAATTCTGTGATTTCAGCGCGGCTGAGGCGGCTTTTGGGCAAAAGAGTCTCATGGCTTTCAGCTTCGCTATGAAGTCAGGAGTGCGGTACACGGTTCGGCTTCCGCGGATCGTAGCTCAGAGGGGGTATGCCGTAGATTTCTATCTGGTCAGAACCCTCCTGACCGAACCGCCCGGAACCACGAAGGCGCTCCGGCAGATCCGGGAATATGACATCACAAAAACTCCGGATATGTCCGTGCTCCCCTCATGTTACGAGAGGGGGACCGCGACCATGTATTACTCACAGGGAGATATTCCTGTGACCGCAGGATGTCAGATTTATCTGAACGTTCCGCGCACCGCGTGGAAAGGGCCGTAAGTAGTTCTTTGGGAGACGGTGCGTTCAGATCAACGAATGCATCCTCTCCCTTTTCGTACGCCGCGTATGCGGCATGGGTTGGCGATATTTCACAAAATATGACTAAAACCGGTAGGAAATACGCACAGGAACATCCGATACTCATCGGCCTTTTCAGCGTTTTCTACGTTGTTGTTGTTGGGATGCTCGTGGCCGATATTGCAGGTTTCGCTACGCCAAAGGATGCGTTTGCTCAGTTGGTAGGTCCTCCGACTCCGACGCCTGCGCCGATTGCACCGCCTACACCGACACCTCCTCCTGTGACGCCACCGACGCCGACGCCACCTCCCGTGACCCCTCCGCCTCCTACTCCTCCGCCTATTACGCCGCCTCCGCCGACACCTCCTCCTGTGACGCCTCCGCCGGTCGTCCCTCCGCCCCCTGCGCCGATTTCGCCGCCTATCGTGCCGACGCCGATTCCAGGCTGTACGGACCCGAGCGCGACGAACTTTAACCCGGTTGCGACCGTCGACGACGGCTCTTGTACATATCCGCCGCCCGTGACCAACGTGCCGACCTGCACGCTCGCGGCTAACCCGACGCAGGTGAGCTCAGGCGGCACCACGGCGCTCTCCTGGACGACCGCGAACGCCGCGTCGTTCTCCATCGACCACAGCATCGGCAGCGTCACGCCGGTCGCGGCCGGCTCGACCTCGACCCCGGCGATAACGGCGAACACTACCTTCACGGGTACGGTCGTCGGAGCGGACGGAGAAACCTCGACTTGTAGCGCTGCGGTGACGGTCGGCGGTGGTGGCGGTGGCGGGCCGAGTTGCACCATGACCGAGAT
>JAJYKN010000074.1 GCA_021788515.1 Nitrospirota bacterium
GGCTGATCTGGAAAAGGGACTGCGGGCAGCGGCCCAGGAGGCTGGCATCCCGACAACGTTTAACCGCGTGGGCTCCATGCTCACCGCCTTTTTCACGGACCGGAAAGTGAAGGATTTTGCCAGCGCGAAAACGGCCGATACCGCTCGGTTCGGCAAGTTCTTCCTGTCCATGCTCAAGAACGGCGTGAATCTCGCGCCGTCTCAGTTCGAGGCTGCGTTTATGTCCCTGGCTCATACCAGGGCGGACATCACCAAGACCATCGACGCGGCGAGAAAGAGCCTGAAAGACCTTTAAGATTTTCTACTGCGCCCTGCCTTGTTTATGGCCGCGTTTTCACAAGAGCGGGCCGCGCCATTGCATGGCCTGTAGCACTCATAAACACAGGCCGCAGGCTCGTCTCGCAGGGTGAAGGCAGAGATCGCGGAGGTTGCAGAGGAATAGGCAGTTGTAATTTTGGAGTTCAGGATTCAATCTTGTGCTCTTCCGCACTCAGCGGCATGTCGTATCGGGAGCGCATTTTTATGGAAGAAAAAGACCGTAAGCTCATGCGCATGCTCGGCGTGCTGAGCACCGTGGGACTTACCCTGGTGTTTGCGACGGTTATCGGTCTTTTTATCGGCCTCAAACTGGACAAATGGCTCGGCACGTCTCCCTGGTTTACCGCGGTCTTTGTGCTGTTTGGCATTATTGCAGGCTTACGGAACCTTTTCGTGTACGCCAGGCGGAGCCAGAAAACGCTCGACGAAGAAGAAAAAGAAGATAAAAAAGAGCATGACTGACGAAGCGCAGATACGACGCCAGGCAGTAGCGGCGATCATTAAGGGAGTGGCATGGAAAACGGCGATGGCCGTTCTTGTCGTTGCATCCGCCGCCCTGGTGTTTTCGCTTTTTCGGCAGGGGGAAGAACGCTGGTGGTTCGTGCCGGGAAGCATCTTCTTCGGCGGCGCGCTCGGCTTGCTGAACTTCCGGTGGCTTGCAATCGCCGTGGAGCGAGTATACCTGAGGAAGGGCGCGACGCCCGGCCTTGCGAATCTGGCCGCAGTGGTCATCAGCGTCCTTAAACTTTCGATCATATTTATCATCCTTTTTGTTGTTTTGAAATGGCATCTCGTTCATATTTTCGGCTTGGTCGGAGGCCTTTCGCTTTCTTTCCTTGCCATTGTTTGGGAAGGAGCGACGCTGATGAAACAGACGTTGAAAAAAGGGGAAGAGTAAACACTGACATGCGAAATGGCTGTAAACGAACTGCATAATATTTAGGGGAGGAACGAACGTTATGAAGAACCATGCATTGAGGCCGCTGTTCGTGGTTATCGGTATCATCGTATTGATACTGCTGTTCCGAATAGTGTATGTCCCGAAGGATTTCGGCATCGGTGAGCGGGGATATATGTACGGCTGGCACCGGCATTCCAATGAGCAAGACTGGAAGAACTTCAAGGTCAAGTACCAAGGCAAGGAATATTGTAAGGACTGTCATTCCGACAAGTACGACAGCATCAACAAGACCCCGCACAAGATCATCCAGTGCGAAAACTGCCATGGCCCGGCGATCGACCATCCGTCCGATCCGCCGAAGCTCACGATCGACAGGAGCAGGGCGCTCTGTCTTCGCTGCCATTATCCGCTGCCCTATCCCACGAGCGGGCGGGCGAATATCAAGAGCATCGATCCAGACAAACACAATCCGGGTATGGAATGTGTCACCTGTCACAATCCGCACAACCCGATGGAGGGACTGAGATGATTACGCGAAGGGACTTTTTGAAAAAATCCGTTATAACGGCAGCCGGAGTCGCGTTGCCCCTCGCTGCCTTCGAAGTATTGGATCCGAAGAAACTGATGGCCCAGGAAGCGGCCGATACGAAAAACGGCACGCGCTGGGCGTTCGTCGTGGACACCTATAAATGCGTCGGCTGCGGCCTGTGCGTCAAAGCCTGCAAACTCGAGAACGAGGTGCCCTATGACACCAGCGTGACCCGGACGTGGGTCGAACGGTACGTGATCACCAAGGACGGCAAGACCCATGCAGACACTCCCAAGGGAGGGCGGGACGGGTTCACCACCTCGAAAATTTCTCTCGGGATGTCCGAAGAGGCCGCTCCCAAGGATATGATGGCGAAGCCCGAAACCAAGCCGACCGAAAAGTTCGAAGATATCGATCCGAACGATATCACCAAGGCCTTTTTCGTGCCCAAGCTCTGCAACCAGTGCGACAACCCGCCGTGCGTACAGGTCTGTCCCGTGGGCGCCACGTACCAGACGCCCGACGGCGTGGTGCTGGTGGACCGGACATGGTGCATCGGCTGCGGTTACTGCATCATGGGCTGTCCCTACGGCGTACGGTTCTTCCACCCGGTATATCATACCGCCGAGAAGTGCACCTTCTGCTACCACCGGATCACCAAGGGGCTGAAAACGGCCTGCGTACAGGCTTGTCCCTTCGGCGCGCGGCAGATCGGCAATCTCAAGGACCCCAATGACCCGGTTACAAAGATCATTATGACTGAACGCGTCTCGGTCCTGAAAGCGGAGTACGGAACGAAACCGCAGGTCTTCTATATCGGTCTCGACAAGGAGGTGCGGTAATGTTAGCGCACGGAGAATTATGGACGGTAAAAGAACTCTTCGTCTACCCGAACGAGTTCATCTACTGGAGCATTCAGATCGTGATGTACCCCTTCATGACGGGTCTTGTGGCGGGCGCTTTCGTGCTGTCGTCGTTGTACCATGTGTTCGGCATCAAACAGCTCAAGGACATGGCCCGGTTCGCGCTGGTGTTTTCCTTTGCCCTGCTTCCCATCGCGCCGCTGCCCATCCTGCTTCATCTTCAGTCGCCCTTCCGCGGCATCAACGTAATAATGACGCCGCACTTTACCTCGGCCATCGCCGCTTTCGGTATTGTGTTCTTCTCCTACGGGGCCATCGTGGCGTCGGAAATCTGGTTCCTCTATCGCAAGCACATTGTCGATTCGGCGCTGAAGCTCCGTGAAAAGAAGGACAAGACGCTTGTCGATCAGTTCTGGTACCTTATCTTCTGCACGCTGACCCTGGGATCCTACGACGTGAGCGAAGAGGCTCTCCATACTGATGAAAAGATCGTTAAGATCCTGGCTGGAGTCGGCATTCCGGTAGCCTGCTTTCTGCACGGCTATGCGGGCTTCATCTTCGGCTCGGTAAAGGCGAACGCGCTCTGGATGACGCCGCTCATGCCGGTCATTTTTATCATGTCAGCGATCGTGTCCGGCATTGCCCTCTGTATGCTTACGTATATTCTGACCATGGAAATCAAGAAGTTCTTGGCTCATCGGAAGAAGGCGGCATTGGGCGTGTTTCATTCCGAGGCGGAGATCAAGGGCGTTGAGTTCCATGTCATACAGATGACCGCCAAGTACCTCATTGTTTTCATGATTGCCGCCATCAGTCTCGAATTGCTGGATATGATCTTCCGCGGTTATACCGCGCTCAAGTCCTGGGACGTGATCAGGAGCGTGATCTATGGCAGGGATTTCAACGACATCTTCATCCTGCAGTACGGTATCGGAAACCTTTTGCCGTTCATCATGTTCCTGATGCCCGGTTTGACGATCCGAAGGACCGTGGTCGGAACCATTCTCGTGCTTTTCGGCGTGTTCATGATGCGGTGGAACGTGGTGATCGGAGGCCAGGCTTTCTCGCTGTCCTTTGCCGGCTACATGCACTATCACATGCCGATCATACCGACCGACTGGGAGACCTTCAAAGAGGGTCTGTTCGGCGCCGTGTCCGTTGGCATAGCGCCCTTCGTGCTGTTCTGGTTCGTCAACAAGATTTTCCCGGTCTTTATCGAGGCCCCCTCGGAGTAACGGCAACGCTCATAACTCAGATCACTTGATTGTCACTTTACGGCGGGACCTGTTTACAGGTCCCGTTTTTTTCCCGCGTCGAGCCCTTCGGGACCGCAAAATACACTGTATTTATTGGCCGTCCAGCAATTACCTGTGCGTAAATCGGCGCTAATATACCTATTGACAGACTACGGTCTCCTGTGATATAAAAACACGATTAGTAATAATGGCTTGAGACTTTTTACTTTTCTAAGTTTAGATACCTGGGGGGGAGAGCATGAAATTGATCGATTGGTTTAGAGGAAAAGTTACGCACATCAGCGAACGCCTCAAGGAGCCGATTTCGTTAAAAGCGAAATTGCTTATTACAGCGCTCATCCTTGTCATTGTATCAGGCGGCGGCTTCGTAGCGTACAAGTTTTACGATTTTACCCAGAATAATCCCAAGTTCTGCGTAGGCTGCCATTTGATGCAACCGGCCTATGACAGCTGGTCGCAGAGCGAGCACAAGTCCCTGAACTGCCACGAATGTCATCACCTGACGATCCCGGAGCAGAACCAGCTGCTCATCAGCTTTGTGCTGCACAGGCCGACCGCGGTTCCGGAGCGCCATAAGGGACAGGTCATTGTGCTTTCGAGTACGTGCGCAAAGTGCCACACCGAAGGGAAAGCCGAACGGATCAACAAGTCGCTGTTCCATGCCAAGCATGTGTTTATGGAGCAGATCGAGTGTACCGCGTGCCACGGCGAGGTGAAGCCCGACAAGAGCGGTCTGCACCACTTCCTTCCGACGGAGAAATTCTGCACTAAGTGCCATAAGAACAGGCAGGTGCACGGCGTAGGCATGGGCGGCCTTGCATGCATCAACTGCCACACTGACCGGACGAAGGATCTCAAGCCCGGACGTTTTAAGTGCCTCTATTGCCACAGCACTGATGAAAGTATTAAAAAGCAGCTTATGAAAGATAATACCATGGATGTGAGGTTCTTTACGCCTGACGCTGCAACGATCAACAAGGCGACCAAGATCAAATTCGACAAGAATTCACCCATGCAGTTCTATTGCTATGAATGCCACAAGCCGCATGAACAGGGAAAGGTATTGCCGACCAATGCAGTATGCCTGCGGTGCCATACGGGTATACCGAAAACCGGCAAACACAAGCTGCACCTTGGAATGGACATGAAATGCAAAGACTGCCACAAGCCGCACATGTGGCGTGTGACAGAGGCTTCGGCCAAGAAGGACTGCGTAACGTGCCACGAGTACCGGAGTCCGAAAGCATTTCTCTAAAAAATTGATTTTCCGGCGCGGGATGCTTGATGTCCTGCTTATCCCACGCCTGAATGAATACAATGAATTATTATTCTAATGCGGAAGGAGGTGAAACCAGAATGAAAAAGTTCCTCGTATTGGCCATCTTAGTTGTGATGCTTGCCGTGGCTGGTGCTGCATATGCAGTTCCTTCCGGCAGAACGCTTGAATTCGAGCCCAAGGGAGCCGGCAAGGTCGTATTTTCCGGCAAAGTCCATGCCGACAAAGGCCTCAAGTGCGCGGATTGCCATGCGTCCGGTCTCTTCAAGATGAAGAAGGGCGCAGATGCCATCACCATGGAAGCGATGAGAGAAGGTAAGTTTTGCGGTCACTGCCACAACGGCACGAAGGCGTTCAGTGTGAAAGACGCAGCTAACTGCGCAAAGTGTCATCAGAAGTAAGAGAACATTGTTATACAGTAAAAACCCTCACGGTCCTCCGTGAGGGTTTTTTTATGCATGAAAGCGCCAAAAAAATCAACTTCCTGCTTAAAAATGGTATAGACCGTCATCATGACGTTGGGAGTCATCTCACTGACGAAGATATATCCTTCCCCTTCTTGACAGGTTCTCTTTTTTCATCTAGGATTTCACTGAACAGTTAATAATAATATAAAATATAAAACCTCTATCCGCAATGTAATCTCCTCCTGTAAAAAGACAAAACAGAGTATGGAAGCTTTGTTGCTCGGCTTTATGCGAATGAGAAATGCTTTTGGAGTGAAAGGAGGTGAACAGGACGATGCACAAGCTCATTGTTGCAGCGCTGGCTATCATGGTATTTTTTGTTTCGGCGGTCCCGGTATTTGCAGTATCCGCAGGAAAAACAGTAGAATTCTCGGGCAAAGGCGCGGGTAAAGTAGTCTTCGACGGGAAAGCCCACGCAAAAGCAAAATGCAATGAGTGTCATCCGGCCATCTTCAAGATGAAGAAGGGCGCGACCACGATGACCATGAAGGACATGGAGGCCGGAAAAGGCTGCGGTGCTTGCCATAACGGCGCCAAGGCGTTCGGAGTGAAAGATGCTTCGAGCTGTGGTAAATGTCATAAGAAATAGCTGGTCTTTATCAGAAAAGCCATCACCGCATCGGGTGATGGCTTTTTGTTACTTTTTTTGCAGCAAAAGAGAGAAATCAATCCCCCCTGGCTGAATGTTGCTGGAAACGCGAGAAGCCGGAAGTTTCTGCATAGGGGCATCATGCAACTCATTGGACGGCTTCGATTGTCTGTTGATCTTTTTTTTCCATACTGGGTATCATGCCGATGTTCACTACCGTAGACAGGAGGTTGCATCTTGGCACTCACATCACCCCCATCGCTTAAGCGAGAGCACGAAGAGCTCCACGCGGAACTTGTCGCCGCGACTCAGGCAGGCGGCAAAACCGGCATTACCGCCCAAGCTGTAGCACGGGCACTGCATCCACATTTTGCGAAAGAAGAGGAGTACGCCCTGCCTCCGCTGGGTCTTCTGACACATCTGGCGAAAGGCGAGCTTCCGGAGAACCGGGAAACTGTCATCTCAATGACGGACAGGTTGAAAAAGGACTTCAGCCACATGCTGCATGAACATAAGGCTATTGTTATCGAGCTTCACAAACTGATGG
>JAJYKN010000075.1 GCA_021788515.1 Nitrospirota bacterium
TAGGTGAGTTCGTCACGATGGAGCACGGCGCGTCCCCCGGTCACGCGGCGCACGATATCGAAACCGAGCCGTTTGCAGGCGTCGGCGTTCACTGCTTCCTCGCTTTTCTGGAATCTGCCGAGAGATACAGCAGGAGGGCTCCACGCATAGAAGCGCAGCACGGGGGTCTGTTCTCCCGCCTGCGCCCGAGCGAGCAATTCTTCATCAACAGCCATGTTGTAAGCGGCGAGGTTCGGGCCGGAATCGATGAAACGCCAGTTATGCGTATAAGGAGGGCTCATTATTCGGACGAGTCTTGAAGCGACGGCAGGACCACATGTACTGGTCGGGTATTTCGCGGACCCATTTTTCTATTTCCTCGTTCATTCGCCGCGCGTCGGCAACAGGGTCCTGGGTGGGAAAATTGTCGAAGGGCGGGTACAGGCGCACCTCGTAGCCGCGCCCGCGGGGCAGGATGCGCGTGATGCAGGGGATGACCGCTGCGTTCGTTGTTTCCGCTATGCGGGAGAGCGCGGTCACCGTTGCCGCGGGAATGCCGAAGAAGGGAACGAAGACGCTCGAACGCTCGCCCATGTCCTGGTCGGGCAGATAATAGAAGGGACGGCCCTCCCGGATATTGCGGATGAGGGACTTCAGGCTGGCCAGACGATCAACGAGGATGGCGCCGAACCGCGTCCGTCGTTGAAAACAGTATTCGAGGAGCGGTTCGCGGGCCTTGCGGTACATGGTGACATAGGGACGTTCCGCGGACAAGCGCACGCCCCCCATGTCCAGACCGATGAAGTGCGGCGCCATCAGGATGACGTTCTTGCCGCCGGCATAAGCATTTTCGAGGTGGTGTTGGTCTTTTATGGTGATGAACCGTTCAACCCGCCATCGAGGCGCGAACCAGGTGACGCCGAGGCTCAGGATGGAATAGCCGCACAACCGGAAGTGCCTCTTGACCAGCAGCCGGCGGTCAGCCCGGCTTTTGTCAGGGAAGCACAATTCGATGTTTCTTTCGGCAAAGCGGCGTGACGGTGAGGGGAGCCACGCAAAGAAGGAACCAAGGCCGGCGCCCAGGACCCAGAGGGCGCGGGCAGGCAAACAGCACGAGAGAAGCATGAGCGCAAGGATCGGCCAGGCGTACCAATAACGGGGGCGCAGGAGCGTTTTGAGAGAGACGTTGGCCATATAATTATTAACAATAAAAAGTGTTGCCGCAGTGGGGCACGGAGATCGCAGAGGTTGCAATAAACGCCGCAGAAAACTTTTTTCACAAAAAAGCCTGAGAATCGCTTGATCCTCAGGCTTTTCAATATTCTTGTCCGCTCACGGCGGACCGCTTAGGTGCCTCAGCCGCCGCCCCAGGAATGTCCGCCGGTGCTGCAGACGGAGCCTTCGCCGCCATACGACGAAAACTTGGAGAGGAGTTTTTTGGCTTTCTTTTCGCTGCAATAGGGGCAGACCGTGTCTTGAGCCTTGGCGTTCATTGACTGCAGGAGCACGAAGTCCTTGCCGCAGGCTTCGCACTGATATTCGTAAAATGGCATTGCAGAACTCCTTTCAAAATCATAACGATAACGGTGAAACTAGCATTTGCAGCGCTCGCGCGCGCCGAAAACATACAATATAATACTCATGGGATGGAAACCTGTCAAGGCAAAAATCTTGCTATTTGCACGCGAACGGCGCCTTACGGTCCTTTGCCGCAAATCTCGCATAGTGGGGTGACGTAAAGATGTCCATCAGCATGTGTCTGCTTATCACCCCCACGTACTTCTTGTCCTTCACGACCACGACGATGGAACAGCAACTCTTGAGCAGCAGATTGATGAGCTCCCCTGTCGGGGTGTCGGCATCGGCGACGATAGGCGCCGGCACCATGATCGCTGAGGCCGGAATGCTGTCCAGGTCCCGTTCCTCCCGGATCGCATCCAGAATGGCGTTTTCCGATACAACACCCAGGATCTCCCGGGCGTCGTCCACAACCGGCATCGCGGCAAGTCCCGAGGAAATGATCTTCATCGTCACCTCCCGGGCCGAGGTGTCCGGTCCGACGCTGATTTTTTCCCGCATGACATGCCAAGCACTGATCCCCATGGTAATCCCCCTTCTTCGTTAAGCGGGGCAAGGGACAAACAGCAGGGAACAAGGAAAAGCTCTCTGTCTCTTCCCTGACCCGTGCCCCATGCTCCCCGTCCCCTGTTTTTTACCGTCTCTCCCACTGGTGCGTATCGGGATTGAACGCCTCGCTGAAGGCCGTAACTTCCTCCTTCAGCCCTGTTTCATAGCCCTCGTTCAGGCCGAAGTTCACGAGCATCTTGATCGACCGGAGTGAAGAGAGGCTGTTGCCCCCGATCCTGATCGCGAGCCGGTTCGCTTCCTCATCGAGCTGGTCGGCCGGTACGATCTCGTTGATCAGACCGATCCTGAGCGCCTCATCAGCATACACCATTCGTCCGGTAAAAAGAAGCTCTTTTGCGCGGCCCACGCCCACGGTCTTGTACAGCCTCTGCGACGAACCGAAGATCGGCGGCACGCCGAACTGTGCTTCGGGAAACGAAAAGACCGCGTCCGAAGCCGCGATCCTGATGTCCGCGGCAAGTGCGAGCCCGAGGCCCGCGCCTGTTGTCTCTCCCTTGACCGCGGCGATCACCGGGACCGGGAGGTTTTCGATGTTCCGGAGGAGGTGATAGCCCACGTCGGCGAAATGGCCCGCTTCGTCCTTCGACATTTTAACGAATCCGGCATAGTCCATGCCTGCCGAGAAGTTCCTGCCCTTTGCCGCAAGCACGACAACGCGGAGTTCGGCCTGTGATGCGAGAATCTCGCTCACGATCTTGTTGAGTTGCGACAGCACCTCTTTGCTCAGATGATTATCAGGCTGATGATCGATGGTTACGGTGCTGATCCAGTCTTTGTATTCGATATCGACTGATGCGGATGACATGTGTTCCTCCTTAAATCAAACCGACGGGGAGACGGGGTGACGCGGCGAGGGGGCGAAAAGGCAAATGCTTTTTCACCGGTTCTCCCCCTCTCCGATTCCCCGTCTCGTATCCGCTATGCATTCTCCCAGTTTCTCTTCTCTACCATGTAGTAGAACAGGGGGACCACCACCAGGGTCAGCGCCGTGGACGCCAGCATGCCGAAGATGAGCGCCAGGGCCAGGCCCGACCAGACCGGGTCTGCCACGATAACGGCTGAGCCCAGAATGGCGGCCGCCGCCGTGAGCACGATGGGCCGGGTCCGGATCGCCCCTGCCTCGATCAGGGCCTGTTCAAGCGGCATGCCTTCCTGTTTCTTGTCCAGGATGAATTCGAGCAGGACGATCGAGTTCCTGACCACGATCCCGGCCAGGGCGATCACGCCGATCATCGAGGTCGCGCTGAAATACACGCCAGTCACGGCGAAGCCCGGCATGATGCCGATCATCGAGAGCGGGATCGACGCCATGATGACGAGCGGGATCGTGAAGGACCGGAACCGGCCGACAAGCAGAAGATAGATCGCGATCAAAGCGACGCCCATGGCGGCGCCCAGGTCGCGGAACACATCAAGCGTCAGCTTCATTTCTCCGTCCCACTTGACGGTATAACCCTTGGGCAGCGGATGTTTCCAGAGATGCTTCATCATGTCGATGACTGCATAGACCTGGCTGCGGTCGCCCATTTCTCCGTAGACATAGGTCACGGGCTGAAGGTTCTTGTGATAAACGGCCCGGTCCATCTCCGCGGGCACAATCTTGACGAGCGACGAGAGCGGGACCTGGCTGCCTTGCTGACTGGTAAGGTAGATTTTGTCCATGTCCGAAAGGCCGCTCCGGTCCCCTTTGGGCAGGCGCAGCATGATGGCGACCGGGGTCCTGGCTTCGGGCCGGTGCAGCGTGGAGATCGCCATGCCGGCCACGGAAAGCCGCAGGGTCTGGACGACCTGCTCCGTTGAAACGCCCATGAGCGCCGCTTTTTCCTTGTCCACGATCAGCTGGTACTTGTCCTGTCTTTCCTTCACGCTGTCGTCGATGTCCACGACCTGGTCCGTCTTTGCAAAGAGTGCTTTCATGTCTCCGGCGATCTCGCGTTGTTTCGCATAGTCCGGGCCGTAGATCTCCGCTACGACGGTGGCGCGCACCGGAGGGCCCGGCGGGTCTTCGACGAGCTTGATGTTCGCGCCGTATTCCTGCGCGAGCCTTGCGATATCCGGCCGGATCTTGAGCACGATCTTCTCGCTTGAGATGGACCGCTCTTTCTTATCGATCAGGTTCACCCGGATGTCCGCGAACTGGCTTGCTTCCCTGAATGCGCCGCCGCGCAAAAGGCCGTTAAAGTCCATGACCGAGCCGGTCCCGACAAAGGTCTCGTAATCCTTTACCTCGGGGATGCGCCGGATGTAGTCGCCCACGGCGCGCGCGACCCGGTCCGTGTTCTCGATCACCGTACCCACCGGCATGTCGATGGTCACGAGGAACGTGTTCTTGTTCGCCTTGGGCAGCATGCGGAACTTCACCCACTGGAACAGGGGGAAGCTCATGGTGATAATGAAGGCCGTCATGATGATTGCAAGAAAGGCCCTCCGTTTAGCCGGGTTTTGCAGCAGCGGCTCAAGGACCTTTTTGTACATGCGGTAGATCTTCGTCTCTTCAAGAGAGGGCGCCGCCTCGTGGTGGTCCGATTTCATCAGCCGGTAGCTCGCCCAGGGCGTCACGATAAAGGCGACAAAGAGCGACGTGATCATCGCAACCGGCACGTTAAAAGGTATCGGCTTCATGTAGGAGCCCATCATGCCCGTGACGAACGCCATGGGAATGAAGGCCAGCACCACGGTGATGGTCGCCAGGATCGTGGGCATGCCGATCTCGTTCACGGCGAGGATGGCGCCCTGCAGCCGTGAGTGCTGCTGGAGTTTATAGTGGCGGTGAATATTTTCGACCACCACGATCGCGTCGTCGACCAGAAGACCGAGCGACAGGATCAATGCAAAGAGCGTGATCCGGTTGATGGTCTGGCCTGCCAGCATCCCCACGGCAAGAGTGATAAAGAGCGTGAGCGGGATGGCCAGCGCCACGATGGCGGCCTCGCGCCATCCCAGGGTAAAGTACAGCAGGACGATGACGACGAGGATAGATACGATCAGGTGGAACACCAGCTCGTTCACCGCGTCGTTCGCGGTTTTTCCGTCGTTCCGGGTGACGGTCACGGTAATGCCTGAGGGGATCTCCGTCTTTTTCAGTTCATCGAGCTTCTTAAGGATCTGGTCCGAGATCTTCACGGCATTCAGTTTCTGGCGTTTTGCCAATGCAACGGTCACGGCCGGAAGTTCGTTGCCAATCTGGTCCGCACCTGCAACGACACCATGATCTCCGTGGTTTTTGGCAAAAGCGATGCGGGTAAGCTTCACCGTTTCTTCAAACCCGTCGGTCACGTCGGCCACGTCGCCGAGATACACGGGCTTGTTGTTCGCAACTCCCACCACGGCGTTTTTTACGTCCTCGGCTTTTTCAAAGAACCCGCCGGTTTCGAGAATGAGCTTCTTGTTGCCCTGTTCGAGGTCGCCGGAGATGAGGTTCGCATTCGACATGTTGATGGCGCCCGCGATCTGGAGCGGCGAGAGTCCGTAGCCGGCGATGCGGAGGGGGTCGAGGGTCACCCGCACCTGACGGCTCCTGCCGCCGATGATCGCGGTGTTGCCCACGCCGGGGACCTTCCGGAGTTCGTCGAGCACGTGGTCGGCAACGACCTTGAGCTGCGCGTCATCGTAATTCGTGCCCGGTGCGCCCGAGAGCGTGATGGCCACGATCGGCACATCATCGACATCGATGGGCTTCACCAGCGGCTGGGACGCGCCGGGAGGAGCAAAGTCCATATTGGACATGATCTTGTCGTACAGCTTCACCATGGACCGTTCTTTGTCCTGGCCCACGTAAAACTTGACCGTGACCACGGACATCGAGTTCATCGAAACGGAGTACACGTCCTCGACGCCCGGGATCTCCCAGAGCTTTGCCTCGAGCGGTTTGGACACGAGCTCTTCCACTTCCTTGGCAGAAGCCCCGGGCATCGTGACCATCACGTTCGCAGCAGGCACCACGATCTGCGGGTTTTCTTCCCGCGGCGTGAACCAGAGGGCGAAGAGCCCCAGGAGCGCCGTGGCTGCCATGAGCAGCACGGTGAGCTGAGAGTTGATGAAGTATTGAGTGATTTTACCGCTGATGTTGAGTTTCATAAAAATTATCCTAAGTCTGCCACGGAGTCACGGAGACACGGAGAAAAAGCTGAAAAATTAATTCTTCTGTGTCTCTGAGACTCTGTGGCTGATGATTTCAGTTCAGGTTTTGCGCAACTACGACTTTCCTGCCGTCGATGCCGGCAGCCTGCTTGCTCACGATCACCTTGTCGCCGGCTTTCAAGCCCGTCACCGCTTCGATGAAATCGCCCTGCTCTTCGCCGAGCTGGACCATCTGGAACACCGCGTTCCCGTCAGCGGACACGATGTAGACGCCCGAAAGCCCGGAAAGGGTGACGACGGCAGAACGGGGGACGAGGATGGCATCACGCTTGCCTGCCGTAAAAAAGGCCTTGCCGTACATGCCGGTGATCAGGCCTTTGTCCGCAGGGACGTCGATTTTGACTACGAAGGAGTGGGTCCGCATATCGGCTGCGGGGACCACCTGCGCTATCCGGGCATCGATGTCTTTGCCGGGCATGGCGTCAATCCTGACCGTGACTCGCTTGCCCGGTTCCACGAACCGG
>JAJYKN010000076.1 GCA_021788515.1 Nitrospirota bacterium
CCTCATCCTGTTTGTAGGAGTTTTCGTGCTCCTCATCCACGATGATGATCCCGACCTCGGCAAAGGGGGCAAAAATTGCGGACCGGGCCCCGACGACCACATCCACACCGCCCGACTGGATGCGGCGGTACTCGTCGGCCCGCTCGCGGTCGGTGAGCCCGCTGTGCAGCACTGCCACGCGGTTGCCGAAACGGCCCCGGAACCTGCCGAGGAGCTGCGGCGTGAGCGCGATCTCGGGCACGAGCACGATTGCGCCTTTGCCGGTGCCGGCCAGTCCGGCAATGGCGTGAAGATAGACCTCGGTCTTGCCGCTTCCGGTCACGCCGTGCAGAAGAAAGACGCCAAAGGCCTCACGGGAAACAGCTTCATTGATTTTGGTTACCGCCTCCTGCTGCTCGGCCATGAGCCCGGGAGGGGTCGTCGCAATAAAGGGTCCCGGTGCTTTCGGGGATGCTTCCCGTTCGACGACCTCGATCATTCCCGTTTGCACGAGTGATTTGATCGTCGCGCTCGAGAATCCGGTCAGCGCGTCAGCAGCCCGTTCCCCCTGCTCCGAAAGCAACTTGAGCAACTCGGCCTGTTTCTTCCCCTTCACAACAGGCTTCTCGGAAACGATGAAGGACGGCGCCAAACAAAGAAATTTTTCTTTCTTCGGTTTTGTGCGGCCTACGGCCTTCGGCACCACGGCTTCGATGGTCTGGCCGAGCGGGTACAGGTAGTAATCCGACATCCAGCGGGCAAGAGCGAGAAGTTCGGGAGAGAGCGGATTGTCGAGGACTTCGATCACGGACTTGAGGCCGGCCACATAGGCCTTGTCCGGAAAACCCAGCACCGTCCCGGAAACACGCCTGCTGCCGAAGGGAACGAGCACGCGCACACCCGGGGCAAGGACGGACCGCATCTCTTCGGGCGCGCGGTAGTGGAACGTTTTATTGACGGAAACACCGACGGCTATATCAACGACAAGGTCGGTCATGGGAATTTCGGATTTGGGATTGTGGATTTCGGATTAGAAGTCGATGCGCATTGGTATGGTTTTTCAGAACAGGGACCTGCTTCGATTGCCCGCGATAAGCAGTAATGGCTTGGCGGCCGACGAGGCTCTGCAATCCGCAATCTGAAATCCGCAATCCGCAATTTCAGCCGTTGTCCTTGCTCGTGGTCGTTTCTTTGCTGTTCAGGATGTCCTTCAACTCGCTCATGAACTCGTTGATATCGCGGAACGACCGGTAGACCGAGGCGAACCGCACATAGGCGACCTCATCGAGCTTATGCAGCTTCTCCATGACCTCTTCGCCGATGGCCGCTGCCGGGATCTCCTTGAACCCTTTTTCCTGGAGCGCTTTCTCGATCTCGTCAACGGTCCTCTCAAGGACCTCCAGGCTGATCGGCCGTTTCTCGCAGGCCTTTTTCAGGCCGCTCAGGATCTTCATCCGGTCAAAGGGCTCGCGGCGGCCGTCTTTCTTGATGACCGACGGAAGCACGTCTTCGACCCGCTCGTAGGTCGTGAACCTGCCCCCGCACATGAGACATTCCCTCCTCCGCCGGATGGAATCGCCTTCCTTTCCCATCCGGGAGTCGACAACTTTGTTGTCCATGCTGGAACAGTGGGGGCAGCGCATAAGTTTGTATCAAGCACCAAATAACAAGCGCCAAATTTCAATAAATCCAAAGCACCAAATGCAAATTCCAAACGTTTGCAATTTGAGGATTGGAATTTATTTGTATTTTGTTATTTGGAAATTGAAATTTCTCTTTATTTCTTCTTGTACTGCGTGATCTTGAGGCCCGACTCTTTCAGCATCTCGGCAGCGAGCGCATCGGGATACCCGTCCTCGAAGACAAGGTGCTTGACGCCGGCGTTGATGATCATCTTGGCGCAGATGCCGCAGGGCTGGTTCGTGCAGTAGAGCGTCGCGCCGTCGATGTTCGTCCCGTGCTTGGCCGCCTGGATGATGGCGTTCTGCTCGGCGTGAAGCCCGCGGCAGATCTCGTGCCGCTCGCCCGAGGGAATGCCCATCTGCTCGCGCAGACAGCCGCGGTCGAGACAGTGTGCGATGCCCGACGGCGTGCCGTTGTAGCCCGTGGCAAGGATGTTCTTGTCCTTCACGAGCACGGCGCCCACCTGTCTGCGGAGGCACGTGGCGCGCTTCTTCACCAGGTGCGCGATCTCCATGAAATATTCGTCCCACGAGGGGCGGATGTGTTTACTGGACATAATTCACCTGAACTTTAAAAGCACCGAATCCCAAGCATCAAATTACAAATAAATTTCAAGCATCAATTACGAAATTCAAAACGCTCGAAAATTGCGTTTTTGAATTTGGAGCTTATTTGGGATTTGTGATTTGCTATTTGGAATTTTCTTTATACTCCTGCCTTCTCCATCGCGAACATCGGGAACTTGCTGCAGAACGCCTTGGTCTTCTCCTTGATCCCGGCAAGCGTTTCCGGAGCATGGCCGTTGGCCAGCGCATCGCAGATAAGGTCGCCGATGATCTTCATCTCGGGTTCGCGCATGCCGCGGGTGGTCACGATGGGCGTGCCGAGCCGGATGCCGCTCGTGGTGACCGGCGGCTTCTGGTCAAAGGGGATGCTGTTCTTGTTCACCGTGATGCCCGCGGCGTCGAGCCACGTTTCAGCGTCCTTGCCCGTGATGTTCTTGGGCGACAGGTCCACGAGCATGAGGTGGTTTTCCGTTGTTCCGGAGACGATGCGGAACCCGTCCTCGGTCAAGCGCTTGGCCAGGGCCTGGGCGTTCTTCTTCACCTGGCGCTGGTAGTCCTTGAACCCGGGGGCGAGCGCTTCCTTGAACGATACGGCCTTGGCCGCAATCACGTGCACGAGCGGACCGCCCTGGATGCCCGGGAAGATGACCTTGTCCACGGCCTTGGCGAATTTTTCCTTGCACATGATCATGCCGCCGCGGGGGCCGCGCAGGGTCTTGTGCGTGGTCGTGGTAACGAAATCCGCAAAGGGCACCGGGTTCGGGTGTTCCCCTGCCGCCACGAGGCCGGCGATGTGCGCAATATCGGCCATGAGGTATGCGCCCACCCTGTCCGCGATCTTCCGGAACCGGGCGAAATCAAGGACCCGCGAATAGGCGCTGTAGCCGCACACGATCATCTTGGGCTTGTGCTCCATGGCCAGGCGCTCAATTTCGTCGTAATTGAGGAGTTCGGTCGTTTTGTCCACGCCGTAGGAAAAGGACTGGTAGAGCTGGCCCGAGAAACTGACGCTTGCCCCGTGGGTCAAATGTCCGCCGTGCGGCAGGCCCATGCCGAGGATCGTGTCGCCGGGTTTGAGCACGCTGAAGTAGACCGCCATATTGGCCGAAGAGCCGGAGTGGGGCTGCACGTTCACGTGCTCGGCGCCGAAGAGCTGCTTCGCGCGCTCGATGGCCAGCGTTTCCACGACATCGGCAAACTGGCACCCGCCGTAGTACCGGCGGTTCGGGTAGCCCTCCGCGTACTTGTTCGTGAACACCGAGCCCTGCGCTTCGAGCACGGCGTTGCTCACGTAATTCTCCGACGCGATCAGGACGATCTTGGAGAGCTCGCGCTCTTCCTCGCCCTTGATCGCGTTGTAAACTTCGAGGTCTGTTTCTTTCAGCTCTGACATGATGGCATCCTTATGATAATAATAGGGTCAAGAAGGAAAAGGGGCAAGGGTCAAGCAGCAAGGAAAAGCTCAGGCAAAAAACGCCTTCTTGCTACTTGCTACTTCGCTCCTTGCTACTCTCTTCTTGCTCGCCTTCTTGCTACTTGCTACTCATCGCCCCGATAGCTTTTTCGATCGCCTGTATTTTGTCGAGCCGCTTCTGGTGCCTGCCCCCGGCGAACTGCGTATCGAGCCAGGTTTTCACGATCTCCAGGGCCACGCCCTTGCCGATGACCCGCTCGCCCATGACGAGGACGTTCGCGTCGTTGTGCTCCCGGCTCATCTGGGCCGTGAAATGGTCGTGGCAGAGCGCGGCGCGCACGTTGGGGAACCGGTTCGCCACGATCGACATGCCGATGCCCGTGCCGCAGATCAGGATGCCGCGGTCCATCGCGCCCTTTGCAACGGCCTCGGAGACCTTGGCCCCGAAATCCGGGTAGTCCACGGACTCCTGGTTCGCGGGACCGAAATCGGAGACCTGGATGTTCGCCACGGTCTTGATGAATTTCAGTATTTCTTCCTTCAGTTCAAACCCGCCGTGGTCGCAGCCGATCGCCAGTTTCATGCAAAAACCCGCCTTTCCGGAGAATGTGATATTAACATCCCAGCTGTTTTTGTGTCAAGGAAAATACCAGCACAGAGGCCGGGCAGGAGCGGGATGCGGCTCCCTGCTGCGGAGCGCGTCAATCAATCCCTCTGAAAATCATCTATCTATGGAACGGGGTTATTTTCGCGATGGTGCGTCAGCAGGCGCGTCCCCCGGCTTCGGGCAATCCTTCTCCCACGAAGCAGGATCATCGAGCGATTCGAGGTGGGTTATCACTTCCATATTCGGCAGCGCGCAGCGGATATCGGTCTCTATCCGGTCCGCAAGCTGGTGGCCCCTCTGGACCATCCAGGAGCCCGGAACAAGCACATGGAGCGACACGAAGCGGCTGGAGCCGGCCTGGCGCGTGCGCAGATCGTGGTATTCGATGCCGTCCTGCCTGAGCCGGTCCAGGATGTCGCGGACGACCTTCTGCTCCTCAGCCGGAAGCGCCGTGTCCATCAATCCCGATACGGAGTCCCGCACGATGCGTACGCCGGACCAGACAATATTGCCTGCCACGACCAGGGCGACGATCGGGTCGAGTCTCTGCCACCCCGTCAGGGCCACAGCGCCGACGCCAACCAGCACGCCCGCCGAGGTCCAGACATCGGTCAGCAGATGATGGGCATTGGCCTTGAGCGTTATGGACTGATACTGCTTGGCGGCGCGCAGCAGGACGAGCGCAACGCCGAGGTTCACAAGGGATGCGGCAACGGACACCACAAGCCCCAGCCCGATCTGCTCAAGGGGCCGGGGATGCATGAGCCGTGCGACGGCCGCGACGGCGATGCTCACTGCGGCGATCAGGATCAGCGTACCTTCGACGCCGCTTGAAAAATATTCCGCCTTGCCGTGGCCGTAGGCGTGGTCGCTGTCGGCCGGGCGCGCGGCGATCGTCAGCATCGCAAGCGCCATGAGGGCGCCGACGAGATTGACCCCCGATTCCAGCGCGTCCGACAGCAGCCCCACGGAGTCCGTGAGCAGGTAGGCCGCGGTCTTGAGCCCGATGGTGATGAGGGCGGCAGCGATCGAGAGCCAGGCGAATTTTGTGAGAAAGGAACGGTTCATCATAAGGCACGCGGTGCTACTATAACACAAGATCCAGGCGCAGGAACAGAAAGAAATGCCCTCGTGCCCGGCAGGAATGCGGATTTCACAGATACTCGTAATTGATCATGCTGAGCGCTGCAAGTGAAGCTGTCTCCGTACGCAGAATGTTCGGCCCCAGGCTGACCAGGTGAAAGCCCGTGCTTGTTGCCGCCTCTGCTTCAGCCGGCGAAAACCCGCCTTCGGGACCGATGAGAACAACGATCTTTTGCACTCCCGGATTGGCTCTCAGAACATTCCTGATCGGTTCTGTCCCCTCTTCCCAGGGGAGGAGAAGCAGCGTTCGGGGTCCGGGGACCGGAGATGCGGGGTCAAGGATCAAGGGGCCGGGGACCGGGGAAGCGATAAAATCCCGGAATGAGCACATAGGTTCCACGCGCGGGATGTCGCTCCTGTTGCTCTGCATTGCCGCTTCCCTGGCGATCTTCTGCCACCGGCTGACGCGCTTTTCTTCGTCCTTGATCTTGACGATGGTCCGTTCCGTCACAACCGGCACGATATGCGAGACGCCGAGTTCCGTTGCCTTCTGCACGATGAAGTCCATCTTGTCAAACTTGGGAAGCCCCTGGCCGAGGGTGATGCGGGGATAAGCGGTCCCGCGCGGCCTTTGACTTACGATCTCAGTCCTGATCTCGGTTTTGGAAACATCAACGATCTTCACCGCATAGTCCGTGCCTTTGCCGTCGCAGAGCACAAGCTCGTCTCCGGTCTTCATGCGCAGGACCGTTGCGATATGACGGACGTCCTCGCCGGAAAGGATGATCTGCGGGGAGGTGACTTGTTCGGGGGATATGAAAAATCGCGGGGGTCGGGGCATAGAAACCTTAGTTCGGCGTTCGAAGTTCGGAGTTCAAAGTTCAGTGTTCGAGAAAAAAAAGCGCAAAAAATGACACGTCTCATGCCGTCATTCCTGCGAAAGCAGGAATTCAGAGGGTTCCAGAAAAGATCCTGGATTCCGGATCAAGTCCGGAATGACGAATGAAATGACTACGTCTTTCCTCAGCGCCTCCGCGTCTCAGCAGTGAAAAAGCTTGTCAGCTCTTCGGCTTCGGCCCTTCGGGCTTTCCTCTTCCGCCTCTTCTCCGCCTGCGCCGTTTCGGCCGCGCTTTTTTCTCTGCGCTTATCTGCCGTTCCTTCTCCTCAACAGGCGCGAGCGGATTGGCTTTGACGTATTGCTTCCACCAGGCGCGAAGCTCCAGGCGCTCGCCCGTGACCTCGCTCGAAAACCGCAGGTATTCGAAGGCGTCGGCAAACCCGGGCCGCCGCAGGAAGTAGCGGGGATGCTTCCCTTCCCGTTTAGCGAACCGCTGCTGGTTC
>JAJYKN010000077.1 GCA_021788515.1 Nitrospirota bacterium
GCGGGTTTTCCATGTAATGCTGCGGCTCCTTCGCTCTGTCGAAAAAGGGAACCAATGCATAGGCGAGAAAATTTAATCCGGGGAAGATGACGCCGCCGATGGTCTCGGGCGTTATCTTCCCTCCCAAGACGGTAAACACCAGATCGCCGGGCACGAGTTTCAGGAATCCATAGACGACGAGAAAATACCAGTCAGGCCTCATCACGGGCGTTCCCGGCGACGGAGGGCCGTAGGTTTCGATGGGGTTCAACGGGACATAGGCGGCCATCAGTACGACCACGAACAGCAGGAACAAAAAATACGACAGGCTGATGACGGCCTGTTCGGGCCAGATCGGGATGCCGATGAGCCTCCTGCCGCCCTGTGCTTCTTTCCGGGCCTTGTTGGACTTCGGCTCGGTATGTTTCTGTTTTACCAGAATGACCAGGTGCGTGCTGATGAGCCCGATCAGCGTAGCAGGAATCAGCATAACATGCATGAAGAAGAAGCGCGGTACGGTCCCGTCCGAAGGAAAGTCGCCGGCAAAGAGCAGCCTTGCCGTCCAGTCCCCGATCCACGGCATTGACTTTGCCACGTAGTAGGAGATGGACGTCGCCGTCACCGAGAATTGACTAAAGGGAAGCAGATAGCCGGTAAATGCCGCTACCATCGCCATGCCCCAGAGGGAGAGCCCGAGGAGCCAGTTTATCTCCCGCGGTTTCCGGTAGGCCGAGGTGAAGTACACCCTCAAGAGATGGGCCAGGATAGCGGCGATCATGATCATGGCGGACCAGTGGTGGATACGCCTGACGATCATGCCCATCGGAAGCAGGTCGATCCTTACCACGCTCGCGTAAGCTGCCGGCACCATCGCTCCAAAAAGGGAAACCATCCGTGTCGAAGGTTCATACAGGAACCCGAGGAAGATGCCCGTTGCGACCAGGATCATGAAGGAGAAGAGCGCCGTTTCCCCGAGCAGGAACGTAGGGTGCGTCGGGAATGTCTTGCTCAGGAATTTCTCCTTGAACTTCCTGAGCTCCAATCTTTCATCCAACCATTTAAAAATCATGGCAATGTCCTCGCGCCGCCTAGACCTGCGGTCCGATCGGTCCGTTGAAATCGCTGGTAAAGGCAAGCGTTCCGTCCGGGCCCACCTTGACTCCGATCTGGGAGAGCGGAATCGGGGCAGGACCGCCCATGACCTTCGCTCCCTCAGCGGGATTGAATATGCTTCCGTGGCAGTGGCATTCCGTGACCGAGGCATCGGGCGATTCCTTATTTGCGGCCCAGGAGACGGTGCATCCGAGATGGGTGCAGATGGCGCTGTAGGCCGCGAAGCCCTTGTCCGTCAGCGAGATGTCGGTGGGCGGTTTGAATGCTTTTTCGTCCAGTTTGATCAGCTGGATGAGGTTTGCCGGATTCGACGATTTGCCCGTGGGATAGACAAGCACCGCGTCGCCCACCTTCATCGATGAAGCCTCTACAGCAGACCCCGCGCTGTTGCCCTCGGCATAGACAAGCACATCTCCCGGCTGTATCGTGGCAACATACCCCCCGCCCTTCTTTTCAGGAACAAGCAATTTCAGCATGGCCACAAGAGATGCGAAAGCGCCTGCAAGCGAGGCGAGCAATACTCCGAGGGTGAATCTCCTCCTCGTGATCCCTTCCTTGGCGCCTCCGTTCCCGGAGCTCCCGTCTACCATAGTAGTTCCTCCTCGCGGTCCTCCGATACCTCCCTGAAGGGAATGAAATATCGGGCAAAGAGTACGATCTCAACGCCCGCAATCAGAAACTCGCACGCAAGCAAGGTGCTGAGGAGGTAATCGCTTCCCTTACCGGTTATCAGGAGATAGGCAAAGGCAGCCCCTGCGCCGAGAAGCAGGATTGCCAGGATCACGACTGCGATCACGGCGGCCTTTGAATAAGCGGGTTTGCTTTCCGTTATGATCTCAAAGCTCATATCATTTCCTCTTTTCCAGAATGATATACAAGAGATAGCTGATGACGAATAAGACGAGCACTGCGCCGAACGCGAAGAAGCCGATCTGAAAGGCGTCGAGTTCGCTGGGGAACTCAGGAGTGAACGGCGGCTTCTTTCCCGTCATTTTTTCCTGCGCAAGTTTTATCCGTATGCCCGACAGCGCGTTCACCGTTGATGCGGTCACATTCATCGGATCTATCTGATCAAAACCCGTCGTATCCTTATGGCAGCTCTCACAAACCTTGGGCACCGCCGGTATCGTATTCCGGTGCGCCTGGTGGCAGGTCACGCAGGAGGGCCCGCCCTTCTGGTCAAGATACGCCTTGCCCATGATGCTCTTTGCGTACCGGTCGACGGATTCGCGGTGGCACTGGGCGCACAGGTTAAACAACGCCTTTCCGGAAGGCTTGCCGATGAAACCGTGGTCTTTCGACATGGCGCGCGACATCCTGTCTGCAAACCCCTGCCCGGCAAGACCCTTTACATTCCCTACATCGACACTTGCATCTCCCCCATGGCAGAGGTCGCAGGTAATTCCGTTCTGCTGGTGGATCGAACCGTTCCATTCCACGACAGGCCGCGCAAGTTCGCCTCCCAGAAAGGTGTGGCAGGTCACGCATGCCCCGCGCCCCTGCGCGGCCGGCGCAGCCGTTCCGCACAGAACGAACGCCACTGCCCAGCACAGCGCAACTACACGGCTCTTTTTATTCATGATATCTGCCTCGCATGGTATCCCGATAGTAGTAACGAGAACAACCTTTTCGCTTTTGGCACTCAGTAATGCGAGCGGGACCAGCGGTCACCGTTGCATAGAGACAGCTCACGTCATTTTCTTCAGGCGGGCGTGCCTGAAACCGAAAGGATTTTTTTGTAAAAACACAACAGGGCACAATTTCCCGGATGCCTGTGATTTCATACAATTTAGTATATCAGAAAGAATCGACGAAGGTATGGTACTGTACAAAAATCTTTCTTCGTTGATTGACTTTGACCCAAACTACAAGTCTATTCCATCTTCAATGCACCGCGTTTCAAATGATAAAATAGCCATCGAACTTGTATTTTCTGATTCACGCCGTCCTCCACAGATGAATAATAGCTCATACTTTTTCTACAGGTTCAATGCGGAAGTAAGCCGCTTGTCGGCTTGACGGACTAGTTGGGCAATATCATTGGACTTCCTCGCTAAAAGGGCGCGTAGGTGACCCTTTCGTCTTCCTCATCTTGCTCAACTTAAACCGGCCATGAAACCAGCGCTCCGGAAGGAGCAACCATCTCGACTTTGGGGCATAGATCTTCTATTGCTTCGAAACAATGAATTTTGCCTTATAATCCGCCTGCGCTATCGTTGAATCAACTTTCGGATAAGGCTGAAGCCCAGTAATTCGAATTGTATAGTTCAGGAAGTTGGCCTGATTTGGAAAATCAGTAGTTCCAGCCGTGTTTATCTGAATTGTAGATGAGGAGTTCCCGGTCTTGGTAAGTTCCACTCAACACCAAGAGACGAAGACGTGTTTAAGTCATTGCCATTGCCAGTACAACCAACAAGAAGAAACGGGACCAATAGTAGGATGAACTTCATTATATTCTCCTTTCAACAAGGGGATCACGACCCCCTAGATAATACCGGATTTGCGGTGTTATCGAGTTTATCGATGAACATGCCAACCCCCTCACGCTATTACGCACGAATATATGCCAGATTCACAACGATGTCAACGATGGCTGTCAACTCTGGGCTGTCAACTCAACGATGGCGAATGAAACCTCCCGCGGCAAGCTGCGGGAAATCGCAAGGTACAGGATTAAAGAAAAGGATCAGATGAAAAGGAAGTCCCGCTCGCCGCTGAAATAGCGTCGCGCCAGGAGAAGCAGTTTCAGATAGTAATTATCCAGGCAGGGAACAAAATCTTCCATTGAAACTGCAACATGTACCAAGGAGCCGTTGGCCCGCGTCATTGAAAGAGTAAGAGAAGCGATTTTTCCGGAAAAAAGCGCAACGCCCTGTTCAACATCCAATTCAATAACGCCTTCGAGCTCTTCCTGCTGCAGGGTAAGGGCTTCAGAGCGAATGTCCCGCAACAGCAGGAACACATCCTGGAACTCGTATTCCCGGACTCCCGGTGTAAAACCGTACACAAAGACCCGGCGACCGAGCGGAATAAGGTCGGAGAACGACACTTCGAGCCCCAGTTCCTCTTTGATTTCGCGCGGCCCGGCAACGCCGGCGTCTTCTCCGCTGGCGTAATGTCCGCCCACGCTCACGTCGAATTTTCCCGGGGCGATCTTTTTTGCTGTTGACCGTTTCTGGAAAAGCGCGTAGCCTCTTCCTTGCCGCTGCCCGATGATGAGGCAGTGAAATGCCCCGTGCCAGGCACCTGTCCTGTGCGCTTCGTCGCGAGCAATGACTTCGCCGGTCTTTCTGCCCCTGCTATCCAGAACATCGAAAAGTTCCGTATTTCCTCCGTGCTGCGTAGATGCGTCCTCATTTTTAGACTTGATCATTATAGTGCAAATGCGTCGCCTTTTCATCATGATTCTCCCGGCAAAGCTTCAGCTTTCGGGCAGCAATCTTTGTCTGGCAACTCCAGCCTGATTTCGGTATAATTTTACTGGTTCTGTTCTGCGGACGCCCTCCGGCGCCGCGACCTCTGATCTGCTGCCTGTCTGTGAGGTATGGGCATATCAACCTTCCTCAATACTTCTGTGGGCATGTATGTGGTCCAGTCGTTCTGCCATTCCCTTGTTGCGGCGGTGCTCGTCGACCGCGCTTTCAAGGCGTGGAAGATCTATGATCCGCTGATCAGGCAGCGCTTCCGTCTCATCGTCATCCTCTTCCCGATTTTCTCCTTTCCCCTCTACCAGGTGATCAACCCCGCCAGAAGTTCCGTTTTCTTCAGGATGGATGCCCTCTTTGACAGCAGCAGGTGGCTCACCCTCGAGCTCGGGTGGGGCGTCCCCGTGGGCGTGCTGTTCCTCGTGGTGCTGGGAGCAACGAGCCTCGTGTTTCTCTTCCAGGAGCTGGTCCCCGTTCTCCGTCATTCCATGACGCCGAAACACTCTGTTGACGAAGGGGCCCATTTTGATGCGGGCACGTTTGTCCAGGACACGGCAAAGGTCCTGTCGATCCGGAAGCCCGAGGTCATACTCATGGACGAGGACGAGCCGTTCCTGTTCTCGGCAACGGGCAGGGCAGCGGTCATTTATCTGTCCTCCGGGCTCACCCGGGTCCTTTCAAGCGAAGAGCTGCGGGCGGCGATCGCCCACGAAATGGCCCACATCGCCCGGAGCAGGCGTCCGCTGCTTGTCGCACTGTTCCTCTTCCGCATCGTCCAGTTCTTCAACCCCGTCGTCCTGGTAAAATACCGGAGGGCGGTCAGGGACGAGGAAAAAATCTGCGATGATATGGCCGTCAAACTGACGGGCGACCGCGGGGCGCTTGCCGGAGCTCTGAAGAATTTTTACCAGAAACCGGATAAGAAGCACGTGCTGTCTTCGTTGCAGTCCTCGTCAGCGAACATGTCGCTTGAGGAATACAGCCATAATCTTCACCTGGAAAGCAGGATCGCCAGGCTTGAGACGGAGCAGGCGGGACCGGAGCCAGGCCCTTTCGCTCCCTTTGTGTTGACGCTCTCGGCCGTCATGCTCTTGAACTACCTGATCGTCTGACCTACAGGAGGTGGATGATGAAGAAACAACTGTCGGGCATCGCAGCCTTTGCCGCGGCCGTCGCAATCCTCGTCGCGGCCCTGCTTCTCGCGAACTGGGCGCCCCTTGCTCTCCAGAAGGAAACACTCCGACGCTATAACAGCATCGAAGAGGTCCGCGCCGCCCTGCCCGGGAAGATGATCTACGTACCCTCCTATTTTCCTCAGCAGGTAAGCTGGCCGCCGTCGAAGATCCTTGCCCAGGGAAAGCCGTTTCAGGCAAGCGTCATGGAGTTCAAGCGCGCGGGATCTGACGAGGCCGTGCTGACCATATCCCAGGCCGAAGGCCCCTTTAATACTGACAGGGACATGGTACTTACGACTGTCAGCGAGCAGGTGCGATATATCATGAAGGGAAGAACAGCTGCGCTCCAGGTGGGCACGTGCGGGAACGGCGAGCCCTGCAGCCGTATGAGCTGGAATGAGGGCGGCAGCTCCATAACGGTTACCATGAGATCAGGCCCCTTCGAACTGACCAGAATCTCGGAGAGCATGCTCCACTGACGCCATCGCTGCATTATTACATTGGATGGGAACAATCAATCTTGATGAAATCGTAAAAAGTCGGATTTAACCGCAGAGCCGCGGAGAACGCCGAGAGAACCATTCAATTTGTAAAGTCTTTTTCTCTGCGTCTCTGCGCCTCCGCGGTGGATTTTGACTTTTTACGAATGTATCAATCTTAGTACCGCTGTTGTTGCATTGTAAAAGATCATCATCAATCAATAAAGCCTCAGGACACCCGCTGTCCGTCTCGTGCATTTCTTCGCACCTTCGCTTGTTTCTTAATCGTTCACCGAAACAATCGCGCACTCCGCTTATATCGCACTATTTTTGCGTTCCTCCCCTCAATAAACCGCTTGCAGTTTTCTGTAAATCATACGGTACATACTGCGTAGGAATAAATACCTATCCGAATAGGATATTCTTCCAATTTCCAAATCTTCATTCCCCTGCTATACCTGTATCAGACAACAGGAAAGGAGGTGAATAGTATGCTTACTT
>JAJYKN010000078.1 GCA_021788515.1 Nitrospirota bacterium
ATGCTTTGCGCTAAGAGTCCGAGGTCGAACACGGACCACGGCGTCAGGGTCCGATCCATGCAAAGATACGCCACAGCGGGCGCATAAAAGAAATGATAATTCATTTCCGAGAGATCCTTCAACGTTGTCTTGTCCAGGCAGACCCGCTCCAGCGTCATCGTGCGTTCGGCACGGAGCGACTCCATCCGCCCCTGGAGAACAAGGGGCCATTGCTTCGGTGCAGCAAGGTCGGGGCTTCGCTGCACGCAGTTTTTGAGGTTCTGCACGTAGGCCTCGCGCAACTTGTTCAAAACCCCGCCTCCGGCGACGTAGATTTCCCATGGCTGCGTATTGGCCCACGACGGCGCCTTGAGCGCTGCCTCCAGGATCTTTTCGAGCGTCTTCCGGTCAACCGGGTCCGGCTTAAAAGCGCGGACGGTAAACCGCCGTTTCAAAGCGTCAATGACTTCCATGCGAAGGTCCTCCCTTGCTCCCACCCTTGTGAGCGCTGCCTTTTGTGAATATTGAACGAGAACCCCATTCAAGCCGCCTCATGCGCAATTTGCATCAAGGACTCTATATTCTCCCATATTTTGGCCTGAGGGACATACCAGTCGGCGTCAATTACGGTAATGGAGAGTTCCGACGTTTCGTGGTTCCATGTTCCCTGCAACAGTACGCCGTGATTCCGCGTGTCAACGTGCCAGGGGTTGCTTCCGGTCACCACAGCTCCGTGGTCTCTCAAAGCTTTGAGTATGGCGTCTACCTTGGATTTGTTGACATTATCGAAGGTACGCATGCCGTAATTTCGCATGACGAAACTCCTGTGTACCTAAACCGGATCGGTTCTTTAAAAACTATATCATAAAATCCAGAATGCCAACAGTATTTGTGATCAGCTGATAGGTCGGTCCATTTCAGAAAGATTCGCAGGGGTGACGGAAATTTCCGGAATAAGGATACGCCGGAAGGCGCATACTGCCCCTCACTTGCGCTCAAATTCATGCTACAATAAAAGGGAATCTAACCTTCCAGCAGTAACGAGCGAGGAAACGGTGTCCACGATATCCGCCCAGGCAGTCAAAGAATACCTCGAATCCCTCTACGCCGGCAAGGTCGATCTCCTCTCCATGACAGGACACGGTGCGCAGGAGGAGGGCGATGATCTCAAAGGCTTCGGCTACGGAGCGCCGCTGTTTCTCGAATACAAAGTGGCCAATGTGATTAAAAAAGCAGTGCTCGAAACCATGGCGCAGTCGTCCTTCGGGCATGATCACTTTTCAGACCGGGCCCAGACCATTCTCTGGGAGCATAGAGCGTTTAACAGTCTCCCTTGCCATGTTCGCTCCCTGGACAGCGGCGCGTTCCTTGATTCGGGACGGATGATCTCAACGGGGAAAACCGAGGAATTTTTTCTCCTCACTGAGTTCATAACCGGCTCGGGATATTTTAAGGACCTGGAACGGATCCGCGACTCAGGGACAGCGACAACCGGGACCGATCTGAGCAGGGTGCAGGCTCTCGCGAACTACCTCGCAAGCATTCATGCGCGCAAACTCGATGCGCCGGCCCTCTATACCCGCCGCATCCGCGACCTTCTCGGCCACGGGGAATGCATCATGGGACTGATCGACAATTACCCGGAAAGAGTCGACGGGATCGGCCCGGAGTTCCTCAAGATGATCGAGACAACCTGCGTCGAGTGGCGCTGGCGCATTAAAGACCGTTCTCACCGGCTGTGCTGCGTCCACGGCGACTTTCATCCCTGGAATATCCTGTTCCGCGAGAGCACGGACTTCACCGTACTGGACCGGTCACGCGGGGAATGGGGAGAACCCGCCGACGATATTGCCACCCTCTCCATCAACTATCTTTTCTTCTCGCTGCAGCGGTCCGGCAAGCTTGAGGGGGATTTCGAAAAAATGTACCGCCTGTTCTGGGAAACGTATCTTTCCAGAACCGATGATCGTGAAATGCTTGAAGTCATCGCGCCGTTCCTGGCCTGGCGCGGGCTGGTCATCGCAAGTCCGGTCTGGTACCCCCATCTCACGCCGCAGGTAAGAACATCAATATTCAATTTCATAAAAAATGTTCTGGCAGCGGAACAATTCGACTTCGAGGACGTGAACAGGTATCTCCGATGAGGGAACTGACAGGATTCGCCCTTTGGATAACAGGCATGCCGGCTTCCGGAAAAAGCTCGGTCGCGCAAGAGCTCGTAAAAAAAATGAGGGCATACGGTGTGCCCGTAGTCGTGCTGGAATCCGACAGAATGCGCGCAGTCTTGACTCCCCATGCAACATACGAGGAAGACGAACGGGACCGCTTTTATCAGGCGCTGGTCTCAATCGGGGACATCATCGTGAGAAACGGCGTCAACGTCATTTTCGACGCTACGGCAAACAGGCGGGCCTACCGGGAGCGTGCCCGCTCGCTCATTCCTCGTTTTCTCGAAGTCTATGTTCAGTGCCCGCTTGAAGTTTGCATCAGCCGTGATCCCAAGGGTATTTACCGCAGTGCCAAAAAGGGGGAGACGTCCACTGTCCCGGGCTTGCAAAGCCCCTACGAACCTCCTCTGAACGCCGAAGTCTTGCTGGATTGCCGGAATCCGCCGGATGCAAGCGCGGAACAGATTTTAGATAAGCTAAAACAGCAGTTATACATATAAACAGTTTTTTCATCCCCATTTGCGAAACTCATTTGACTGCCCCCCATCCCTCCGTTAGAATAACGCCATGGGAAAAAAAGTGACATACGAGCGCTGGATTAATCTTTTTCTTCCGGACGGATGGACCGAACGCGAGGAAATGGGCTATATATTGATCGAGAAAGACGGATGGCCGGGAATGATTCAGCTCACGTTTATCGAGCGGGATGAACTGAAATTGCCGCCTGGTGAAGCAGCCCGGCTGCTCCTGGAGGACACTCTTGAGGAACGCGATGTCCCCTTCCCGCGCGAAGCAATAAAAGTCGAAGAGCGCAATGGTTTGGGAAGCGCCACCGTTGACTATACGTTTAAGGGGGAGGAGGAACCGACGCACTGGCGTATATGGTTTCTCGCAGACAAGACGCGCGCGCTCATGGCGGCGTACATCAGCAATCCGGAATACGACATCCCCGTTCTCGAGGAAGCAACAGGCATCATCGCCGACATCGAATTCATCCCGGCCACCAACGACTGATCGGACGTTCTGACCCGTGGCAAAAAAAATCGTGCTGTTGTTCAGCACGATTTTTTTATTTATGCGATTGTATTGCTTCCACCCGGAACGGCCTACACGTATTCCCTCAGCAGCTTGCTGCGTGCGGGGTGGCGCAGTTTCTTGAGCGCCTTGATCTCGATCTGCCGGATCCGCTCCCGGGTAAGATTGAAGTACTTGCCGACTTCTTCAAGCGTATGCTCGCTTCCTATGCCGATGCCGAAGCGCATCCGGATGATTTTTTCTTCCCGTTCCGTAAGCGACGAGAGCACTTCTTCAATGCGGCTGGACGCTTCGTTGTTTTCCAGCGTCTTGAAGGGAGATACGGATTTTTCGTCGATAATGACGTCCTTGAGCTCTTTTTCTTCGGACAAGATCGGCGTTTCTAGAGACACCGGCTCCTGGATCGCGCGAAGGATCTCATTGACCCTTACCGCCGAAAGCCCCATGATCTTCGACACTTCCTCGGGCGAAGGTTCTCTGCCCTTTTCGCGCATGAACTTGGTATAGATGCGGCTGATGCGCGTGCTCTCTTCGATAAGGTGTACGGGCAGCCGGATCGTGCGCGCCTGGTCCAGGATAGCGCGGGTGATGCGCTGTCTGATCCACCACGTGGAATACGTGCTGAATTTGGTGCCCTTGCCCGATTCGTACCGGTCGGCGGCCTTCATGAGCCCGATGTTGCCTTCCTGAATCAGATCGAGGAGGGTCAGCCCCCGGTTTACATACTTCTTTGCAATGGAGACAACCAGTCTCAGGTTCGCCTTGACGAGTTCATCTTTGGCATATTTCACCCGGATATCTTCATGCTCGATGCGCGCGACCATTTCCCTGAGGGCCGGCTCGTCGAGTCCGAGTTTTTCCAGCTCGGCAATATTCCCGCGCTCGGATTGTTTGGCTAATGTGGTAAGTTTCTTGAGCAGCTTCTCGATTTCGCGGAAGGAGAGGCTCATCTCGTTCAGCGTCGACGTCGCGCGCTCCATGTCACGGCGCGCAACCTGTCGTTTCAACCTGTTGTAAAGCCGCATGAAGTCCGCTTCATAGGAGTCCTTCCATTCGCCGGGATAGCGCAAAACGTCCTGGGACTTCACGAACCCCTGTTTGATGTTCGCTCCCAGTGCCAGGATCCTCGGGATAGCGAGAGGAGAACCCAAGGCGATCGACTTGAGCGCTCCTTTTCCTTCCTCAAGGATGCGCACATATTCCTGCTCCTCTTCTATCTTGAGCATGGGAAATCGTCCGACGTTCTTGAGGTACGTATCAACGAGATCGGCTCCCGCGCCGAGCTCCTCCGCAGCCTCTGCAATCTCTACCGGAGAGGGCTCTTCCTCCTCCTCCTCTTCTTCGGCGAGTTCCTCGGCGAGTTCCTCCAGCACATCCTCAGGCACCCCTTCGGGGTACTCAGGCTTTTCTTCTGATAACGCCACCTTTGTCATAGAACTACCCATTCCTGCCTTTCAACTCTTCTTTCTTTTAATTATATCAAAATTCATACTCAGGTCAAACTTTAATTTTTGCCTCGTCCCAGTTAAACCGGATGGGTCCGCTGCCATTCTATCGGAATATCTTCGTCTCATCAGAGGAAAGGCGACCGGCAAGGAAGCGTGTTTTCATCCAGTTTCATCTATGTTATACTGCCCGCCATGGAAAACTTGTACGTTTTGTTTCCCATCTCCGGTGTAAAAACCTGGGTTTTCCTTCCGCCGCTCGTGTCGCTCGCGGTATCCACCTTTACCTCCATGGCAGGAGTATCCGGCGCGTTCATCCTGCTGCCGTTCCAGATGAGCGTCCTCGGCTTTACCAGTCCCGGCGTCAGCTCTACCAATTTCGTTTACAACATCGTTGCGATTCCGAGCGGCGTGTATCAGTACTTCAAGGAAGGCCGCATGGCCTGGCCGCTGACCTGGGTGATCATCGTCGGCACCCTTCCGGGCGTTTTCATCGGCTACTACCTCAGGATCCTCTACCTCCCCGATCCGCGGGCCTTCAAGCTCTTTGTCGGTCTGGTGCTCCTCTACATCGGCAGCAGACTCTTGTACGAAACAACCGGCAAAGCTCAGGCGAGCAAGGCCCGGTTACGGGAGCTGGACAATAAATTCTCCGCGCGGGCAAAGCAAATTCGGGAGCTGCAGCACTCACAGGCGGCTGCCGGGCTTCCGCCCCACGCAGTTGTCAAGACCATCACCTTTAATCTCCACGTGATCGAATACGAGTTCTGGGGAGAGCGCTTCCGCTTCAGCGTTCCGGCCATGCTTCTGCTGGCCTTCCTCGTCGGAATCATCGGCGGGACCTACGGCATCGGCGGCGGTGCGATCATCGCGCCGTTCTGCGTTGCCGTATTCCACCTTCCGGTCTACACGGTAGCAGGCGCGGCCCTGTTCGGAACGTTCCTCACCTCGATCGTAGGCATCTTCTTTTACAGCGTCCTGCCTGCGGCAAACGGAGTCGCCGCCTCGCCGGACTGGCTGCTCGGTTTCCTTTTCGGCGCCGGGGGTTTTGCCGGCATGTATATCGGCGCACGGCTTCAGAAATACGTTCCCCAGAAGTTCATCAAGTTCATGCTGGGGTTCATGATCGTCTCTCTGGCGCTCAAGTACATCGTCCAATATTTTGCCGCGTAAAACTCCTTGCAGATAATACGGTCTGTCACCCGGCTCATGCATGATTGCATGCGACACGACGCCTCCAACTGTTCGGAGCGCTGAACGGCCTCATGCTCATCCTGATCGGCAGTCTTATCTGGAGAAAGAAAAGGGATTTCCTGAAGAAATACAAAGAAGAGGTTGGATCCCAAAAACTTCAGTGATATACATCTATTTCAAACTTAAAAGATCCTGTCGCCGCCATAGACGCGAGTATGCCTACTTACCAAGCAGATCCCCTGGCAGACGGCAGCGAGTATACACCAAAAGGAGTTTGGATTCAAGATCAAAAAATGACGCCAAATTGACAGAGTTAGCCCTCCATTCCGAGTATTCTTTCTTGGAAGGAGAGGTCTGATCAGTATCTTTGCAACCCCGGCTGAGGCGTAACTGGATCAAATATCTGATCGCTCTTCCTGGGTTGTTAATTTGAAGTTGCCAATAACCGAAGTCTCACGTATAATCAGAGCGTATACAATGTGGCTGTTCGATTTTCCATCTATGCTTTTGGATTTTTTATTCTCAAGGGAGAGGTTACGGAGCTGGTGCCCGTCCCGGCCTTCAAAGCCGCTGTCACTGTGCGTGAGTACAGTGAGGTGAGTTCGATTCTCATGCTCTCCCGCCAATTTTTCAAGCACTTAACCCCTTGTAACCGGTACAGCAGACGTAAAGCGCCTTAGAGCGCCTTAGGGACGTTGGTTCTCAGAATGCTTTCAGCTTTTACCGGCAACCTCGCCTTCCCTCGTCAGCGCCCGATTGATGCTCGATGTGTTCACGCCGAGATGACGCGCAATCTCTGCGCCGG
>JAJYKN010000079.1 GCA_021788515.1 Nitrospirota bacterium
CAACATGACCTGCAGCGTCGAACTGATCACGCCGATCGCCATGGACCAGGGCCTGCGCTTCGCCATTCGCGAAGGCGGCCGTACGGTGGGCGCAGGCGTTATTACCCAAGTGATCGAGTAGAAAATAAATTTCGGAATGCGGATTTCGGAATGCGGAATGAAAGACAACGCATGCGAAACGAGTATCTCCTGTTAGAGAGAGGTTAAGGAAATGCGGGAAATCGTTCTTCTTGCTTGCGGTGAATGCAAGCGCAAAAACTATTCAACGACCAAAAACAAAAGAAACACCCCGGACAAGCTGAACCTGGACAAATATTGCCGGTTCTGCCGGAAACACACAACGCATAAGGAAACAAAAGCGTAGCTTTGGAAGTGCATGGCGATGCGGGGTTAGGACACAGGCCAGTAGCTCTAATGGTAGAGCTCCGGACTCCAAATCCGGCTGCTGGGGGTTCGAGTCCCTCCTGGCCTGCCATTTTCCCAGAATTCTGTGAAGAAAGAGGCGCCGAATGTTCAAGAAGCTGGTGGATTTCTACCAAGAGGTAAAGCTGGAGCTCAAGAAGGTTGTGTTTCCGACAAAGAAGGAGGTCATAGGTTCTACCTGGGTGGTGATCATCACCGTACTGATATGCGCCTTTTTCCTGGGACTGGTAGATATGGGGTTGGGCAAAATGATGACCCTTGCCTTTAAGTAGAGATAATTATGCCGATGAACTGGTTTGTAGTCCATACGTATGCAGGTTTTGAGAACAAGGTGAAGGCCAGCGTTCTGGAGATGGTCTCCAAACTCAACCTCCAGGAAAAAATCGGCCAGATTCTTGTCCCGACCGAAGAGGTCCTGTCCATCAAAGCCGGCAAAAAACGCAAGTCACAACGAAAATTTTTCCCCGGATATATTCTCGTCGAAATGGAGATGGACGACAATACCTGGCACATTATCAAGGAAACGCCGAAGGTGACCGGATTTGTCGGCGGGAGCACGAACCCGACGCCGCTCTCCGAAGAAGAAGTGAAGACCATCCTCAAACAGACCGAAGAAGGTGCGGTGGCTCCTACCCAGCCCAAGCATGCCTACCAGAAAGGCGATCGGGTCAGGGTTATCGACGGTCCGTTCAGCAGCTTTATCGGGACCGTCGAGGATGTCAACCCCGCGCACGGCAGGCTTCGGGTGATGGTGAGCATCTTCGGGCGTTCGACGCCCGTTGAATTGGAGTTCCTTCAGGTGGAGCGGGAAAAGGAAGTCAAAGCATAATCCAGGATTCATGATTCGTCATTAATATAAAAGACAAAAGAGCGTTAAAAAACATACAGGAGTATAGAGATGGCTAAAGAGATTACAGCGAAAATCAAGCTTCAGGTACCCGCAGGAAAGGCCAACCCGGCGCCGCCGGTCGGTCCCGCGCTCGGTCAGCACGGCGTCAATATCATGGAATTCTGCAAGGCGTTCAACGCCAGGACCCAGAAGATGGGCGAGACCATCGTTCCCGTCATCATCTCGGTCTACTCCGACCGGTCATTTACGTTTATCACGAAAACGCCGCCGGCAGCCGAACTTCTCAAAAAGGCCGCAGGGATCGTTAAGGGGTCAGGTGTTCCGAATAAGGATAAAGTCGGCAAGGTGACGCGCGCCCAGATCAAGGAGATCGCGCAGACGAAGCTTCCCGACCTCAATGCGGCAACCGTTGAGTCGGCTATGCGCATGATTGAAGGGTCGGCAAAGAGCATGGGTCTGGAAATCGCCGACTAACAGTATTTTTCGAGCTTAAACATTGCGGGAGGCCGACAACGGCCGCTAACACCGCGAGGAGGAACCATGGCAGGGAAAAAGTTTAAAGCAGCAGCGGCACTGGTGGATCCGGTTAAAATGTACGGCGTTGAAGAGGCAGTCGGGCTTGCCAAGAAAACAGCGCGAACAAAGTTCGACGAGACCGTTGACCTTGCGGTCAGGCTCGGCGTGGATCCCAAGCAGGCGGACCAGATGGTGCGTGGAACAGTTGTTTTACCGCACGGCACCGGGAAAAAGGTCAAAATATTGGTGTTTGCCAAAGGCGAGAAGGACAAGGAAGCAAGGGATGCCGGGGCCGATTATGTGGGCGCTGAAGACCTTGCTGATAAGATTACGAAAGAAGGCTGGACGGATTTTGATACCGTCGTGGCAACGCCGGATATCATGGGACTCGTGGGCAGGCTCGGTAAGGTGCTGGGTCCCCGTGGGCTGATGCCGAACCCGAAAACGGGCACGGTGACGTTCGACATTGCCAAGGCCATCAAGGAAATCAGGGCTGGTAAGGTCGAGTACCGCGTGGAAAAGGCGGGCATCGTTCACGTCCCGGTGGGCAAAGCGTCCTTTGACGAAAAGAAACTTGTGGACAATGCTAAGGCTGTCCTTGAGTCCATCTTGAAGGCAAAACCGGGGTCAAGCAAAGGTAAGTATCTCAGGAGCGCGACGGTCTCCACAACCATGGGGCCGGGGGTTAAGATCGATACAGCAGCCATAGAGAAGATATCCGGATAAAATAATCAGGAATCCAAGTAATTGTGTGTCATGCATGTTACTTGTTTCAATGATAATTATAGTATTATAGTATTGTAAAAGGTCGATCCCTCGAAACGAGGGATACGGTCCGAGACAGCAGGCACTGAAAAAGAAAATGCGACCTTCCTTTTCGGTTTAATTTCCCTAAGCGGAGCCTGCCGAGACCCGGCTAAAAGAAAGAACGTTAACGACGCCGCTTTCTTTTGAGATTTCCGGGCTGGTCATCGGGAATTCTTAAAAGAAAGGAGGAACGTGTGAATAAGCAGGACAAAAAAGAAGCAATTGATGAGTTGCACGAGAAGTTTGCCCGTGCCAAAACGGCGGTTATCACCGGCTATTCCGGGATCAACGTGGAACAGATTACTGATCTCCGGGCCAAACTGCGCAAGTCACAGGTCGAATACCGGGTGGTGAAGAACACGCTGGCCCGCAAGGCAGCAGAAGGCACCGGTCTCGAGCCGCTCAAGGACCATTTCGTCGGTCCCGTGGGCATTGCGCTCAGCTATGACGATGTCGTTGCGCCGGCAAAGGTGCTCTTTGAATTCAGCAAGACGCAGGAAAAACTGCTGCTCAAAGTCGGCGTGCTTGACGGGAAGCTGTTACAGCAGGCGGATATCAAGGCGTTGGCAAGCCTGCCGTCGCTCAACGCGCTTCGCGGAAAGATCGTCGGCTTGCTCCAGGCGCCTGCATCAAGGATCGTCGGCGTACTCGCAGCGCCGGGCGGACAGATTGCCAGGGTCTTGAAGGCGAAGGCAGACAAGGGTTAAGTCGGTAAAACGCACTCACCGGAGTGCGTATTTAAAAAAAGTGTTTAACTTTCAGGAGGAACAGAAACATGGCGGATTTAGCGAAATTGGTTGATGAACTGAGCGGCCTGACCGTTCTTGAAGCAGCAGAACTGAGCAAGATGCTCGAAGAGAAGTGGGGCGTGTCGGCAGCAGCGCCCGTCGCCGTAGCAGCAGCGGGAGCAGGCGCAGGCGCGGCGGCAGCGGAAGAGAAGACCGCATTCGATGTGATCCTGGCGACTGCAGGAGCACAGAAGATCAACGTGATCAAAGTCGTACGCGAGCTTACGGGCCTGGGACTCAAAGAAGCCAAGGACCTGGTGGAAGGCGCTCCCAAACCGGTAAAGACCGGTGTTGCCAAGGAAGAGGCGGAGACCATGAAGAAGAAGCTCACCGAAGCAGGCGCAACCGTCGAGGTAAAGTAAGAAGATAATTTGAGATTCATTTGCCAAGTCCTTGCCCTCCGGCATCGGTCCGGAGGGCAGAGGACTTTTTGCGTTTATGGATAGGGCGTTCGAAAAGGGCAGAACGTAAAAAAAATTGAAGTGCAAAGTGGAAAATGAAAAAGGAAAATATCCAGCACGGCGTTTTTCACGATTTGCATTTTTCATTTTGCATTTTATGATGTCTGAGGGGTGCGAAAATGTCTAAAGAAAAAAGAGAACTGGTCCGCGTACGGAAGGATTTTTCCAAAATTCCCACGATTCTGGAGATCCCCGATCTCATCGAGATCCAGAAAAAGTCTTACGATCATTTCCTGCAGAAGGAAGTTGCATCCGACAAGAGAAAAGACATGGGGCTCCAGGCCGCGTTCAAGAGCGTTTACCCCATTTATGATTTCAACGAAACGGCGATGGTGGACTACCTCGGTTATTCCCTGGGCGATCCGAAGTACAGCATCTGGGAGTGCCTGCAGCGCGGGGCGACCTTTGCCGCGCCGCTGAAGATAAAAACGCGCCTCGTGTTTTTCGAAAAGGACGAGCAGACGGCGACCAAGCGGGTGAAGGACATCAAGGAGCAGGAAGTCTATGTCGGCGACCTTCCGCTGATGACCGAAACGGGTACGTTCATCGTGAACGGGACCGAGCGCGTGGTGGTGAGCCAACTCCACCGCTCTCCGGGCGCTTTTTTCACCCACGACAAAGGCAGGACCCATGCAAGCGGCAAGATCCTCTATTCCGCCCGCATCATCCCGTACCGCGGCTCGTGGCTCGATTTCGAGTTTGACGTCAAGGACATCGTTTACGTACGGATCGACCGCAGGCGGAAGATCCCGGCCACCATCCTCCTCAAGGCCTTCGGCTACTCCAACGAAGACCTGCTCCGGATGTACTATCCGATCGAGGACATCAAGGTGAAGAAGGACGGTTTCACGCGCGGGATCCACGCCGACGTACTTGCCGGGATGAAGGCCCCGATTACGATCACTGACAAAAACACACGCGAGCAGATCGTAAAGGAAGGCGCCAAGATTACCCGCGTTGCCATCAAGAAGATGGAGGCTGCCGGCATCACGGAGATCCCGATTCCCCGCGAGGAATTGATCGACCGCATTGTGCTCCGCGACGTGATTGATCCTGAGACCGGTGAAGTGCTCCTCCCGGCGAACGAGAAGATCTCCGAAGCGTTCCTGGCAGCGCTCGCTGAGACGAAAGTGGAAAAGATGGAAGTGATCTACATGGACGGCATCCATGTGATCGGCGCCATCCGGGACACGCTCCTCGCTGATAAAGTGCAGACATCGGACGAGGCGCTCCTCGAAATATACAGGAAAATGCGCCCGGGAGAACCGCCGACGATCGACATGGCGCGGAACCTCTTCACGGGTATGTTCTTTAATGCAAAGCGCTACGATTTGTCGAACGTGGGCAGGCTGAAACTGAACAAAAAACTAAAACTCGACGTCCCGATCGAGAAGACGACGCTCACGGCGCAAGACGTGGTTGAAGTGATTCGCTATCTCGTGAATCTTCGCACCGGGAAGGGCGAAGTGGACGATATCGACCATCTCGGCAACCGCCGCGTGCGGTCCGTCGGCGAACTCCTCGAAAACCAGATCAGGGTGGGGCTCGCGCGCATGGAACGTGCCATCAAGGAACGCATGAGCCTGCAGGATGTCGATACGCTCATGCCGCACGACATCATCAACCCCAAGCCGGTCATCGCGGCGATCAAGGAATTTTTCGGTTCAAGCCAGTTGTCCCAGTTCATGGACCAGACAAACCCGCTGGCGGAGATCACGCACAAGCGCAGGCTTTCGGCGCTCGGACCCGGCGGTCTCACCCGTGAGCGCGCCGGATTCGAAGTGCGCGACGTGCACACCACCCATTACGGCAGGATCTGCCCCATTGAGACGCCGGAAGGCCCGAACATCGGCCTCATCGTTTCGCTTGCCACCTATGCGCGGGTGAACGATTACGGCTTCATCGAAGCGCCTTACCGCGAGGTCAAGGCCGCTAAAGTGACGGACGAGATTGAATACCTTTCGGCTGTGGACGGCGAGAATTACGTGGTTGCCCAGGCAAATACCCCGGTTGACGGCAGGGGTAAGATCGCCGTGGACAGCGTGTCCGCGCGTGTGGGAGGCGAATTCAAACTGGTCTCCGCCGAGGAAGTGCAGTACATGGACGTTTCCCCGAAGCAGATCGTTTCGGTGTCCGCCGCGCTCATTCCATTTCTCGAAAATGACGACGCGAACCGCGCGCTTATGGGATCGAACATGCAGCGCCAGGCAGTGCCGCTGCTCCGTCCGCAGGCGCCGGTGGTCGGCACGGGCATGGAGCGCGTAGCGGCCCGCGATTCCGGCGCGATCGTATCGTGCAAGCGCGAAGGCATCGTTGAGGCCGTGAATTCCACGCGGATCACGGTAAAAGGCGAAGACGCGAAGGGCCGTACAGTCATCGATACGTACCCGCTCACCAAGTTCTACCGTTCGAACCAGAACACCTGCATGAACCAGAAACCGATCGTCCGTCAGGGCGACAAGGTAAAAAAAGGCCAGGTGATCGCCGATGGACCGGCTACGGACCTGGGAGAACTCGCCCTCGGCCAGAACGTGCTCGTCGCGTTCATGCCCTGGAGCGGATACAACTATGAAGACGCGATCATCATCAGCGAGAAGATTGTCAAGGAAGACCGCTACACCTCGATCCACATCGAGGAGTTCGAGATCGAGGCGCGGGACACCAAGCTGGGCAAGGAAGAGATCACCCGGGACATCCCGAACCTCGGCGAAGAGACCCTCCGGAACCTCGACGAGAATGGGATCATCCGCATCGGCGCCGAGGTCATGCCCGGCGATATC
>JAJYKN010000080.1 GCA_021788515.1 Nitrospirota bacterium
GAGAAATTCATTTGCGCCTCGGCAGGGCCGCCCGGGGCAAGGCGCATGACGCCGAAGCTGAGCACGGTGATGCCGAGCAGGATGGGGACCATAAGCAGCATGCGTTTTATGATGTAAGTGAGCATGTCAGGCGGTTTATCCGGTGACTTTATAGACGAGGTCGAAGGGTTTTGCCGGCTGGGAAACTTTGATGCCGGTGAACTGTCCCCGGTTGGCTTTATCAACCGGCTTGTGGTCGAACTCCATGAGTTCGACCTTCTGGGTGAAGTCGGTTGCGGTCCCCTTGATGCGGATGGTATCTCCGACAGCGAGATCGCTGAAATCAAGCTTGATTGCAGCTATTGAGGTCTTGTCAAAAAACTTAATCACTGAGCCGATCCGTTCTTCCATGACGACAATCATAGTATAAAATGCACGGTATTTCAAGGAGAAATCGTCGTGTCCTATTCAGGAACTGAAGGAAGCTTGAATAGACTCGAATGGTCGAATCTGCTTGTTTGGCGGACACATAGCGCTTGACAATGGGTAGGAGTGTGAGTATTATATGGCCTACGAGTCAGGGGTCGGCAGCAGCGAAGTACGTCGGGGCGTGGCGCAGCCCGGTAGCGCGTCTGCTTTGGGAGCAGAAAGTCGGAGGTTCGAATCCTCTCGCCCCGACCACTTAAAGGCAGTTTTGAGTTCATAGTTTTGAGTTGTGAGTTGAAGAGAGGCTTGATTCTGATTGGCAACTTAAGGAACTCAAAATTCAACACTCAACACTGAATCTTCGCGCCTGTAGCTCAGTTGGATAGAGCAACAGCCTTCTAAGCTGTGGGCCAGGGGTTCGAATCCCTTCAGGCGCACCAATAGATTTATCTGGAACGGCGATTGGGATGTGCCGGATAGTGTGTTGACAAATCTCAATCGACGCATTAAGATAAAAAAAATTCTGCATACGGAAATATTCACACGGTGGGCGTAGCTCAGTTGGTAGAGCTCCAGGTTGTGGCCCTGGTGGCCGCGGGTTCAAGCCCCGTCGCTCACCCCAATTTTTCACAGAGAGACGGCCGATCCGGCCGTCTCAGTTTTTCTAGGGATAGTAATTGCGCCCGTAGCTCAGCTGGATAGAGCGTCGGACTTCGAATCCGCAGGCCGCAGGTTCGACTCCTGCCGGGCGCACCAAGCGAATTTCAGGCTGCAAAATTCGCAGTGCTGAGTTCAAAGTTCAGCGTTCAGAGTGACGGCGTAAAACTTGAAGAACTTGGAACGGTGAACGATGAACTTTGAACCTTGAACCTTGAACCTTGAACCTTGAACCAAGAACCGTACTTATGCGCCCGTAGCTCAGCTGGATAGAGCGTTGGCCTCCGAAGCCAAAGGTCGTGGGTCCGACTCCCGCCGGGCGCACCATAACATCACAACGGAAGAGCGAAAGCCCTCAAATATTTCTCTTCGTTTTTAATTTTTTGTTGCATCCAGGTACAAAGGTAAGTATAATGTAGCCGCTTTGCACCTGGAACACGTAATGCATGCGGGCCGTTAGCTCAGTTGGTAGAGCAGCTGACTCTTAATCAGCGGGTCGAAGGTTCGACTCCTTCACGGCTCACCATAACAACATTAAGGGAGCAGTGGGTAATGGGCAGGAATCCGTTGAGCGGGATGCTGCACAATGCTCACTGCTTTCTTTTTATGATTTTGACCCGTTGCGAGAGTGGCGGAACTGGCAGACGCGCTGGTCTTAGAAGCCAGTGGGTGACCGTGGGGGTTCAAGTCCCCCCTCTCGCACCAAGTTAAGGTTCAAAGTTCGGAGTTCGATGTTCAGAGTGCAGGCGGGGCCAATGCGTGATGGCTCTGCATGCTCCGGAGCCCTTGGGGCTTGATAGAGACTCTTATACAAAGGCGGGCAAGAAATGAAATCGGTCGTAGAAGATATCAGCACAGTCAAGAAAAAGATCAGCATTGAAGTTGCACCCGACGACGTTGCCAGGGAGTTGGACAAGGCCCTTGCGGACGTGGGAAAGAAAGCCAGGATCCCCGGGTTCCGTCCGGGAAAGGCGCCGAAGAATATTGTCGAAAGGCACTATGGGGACGAAGTGAAAAGCGAGGTGGTGCACCGGCTTGTCACTGAATCTTACATGAAGGCTCTCGAGGAAAATAACCTCAATCCGGTGGATATGCCCGAGATAGAAAATATCTCAGCGCTCGCCAAAGGTTCTCCGCTGACCTTTACGGCGGTCGTCGAAGTCCGGCCCAATATAGAACTTGGCGTCTATGACGGCGTCGAAGTGAAGGAAACAGCCGTTGCCGTGAGCGATGCGGAGGTGACGGAGACCATTGACCGGCTGCGCGAGATGTACGCCCAGCTTGAAGTGGTTGAAGGCCGGCCGATCGAGAAAAACGACACGGCGATCATCGATTTTGAAGGTTTCCGGGATGGGAAGACCATCGAGGGCGCCAAAGCATCCGATTACATGCTTTCCCTGGGATCGAACTCCCTGATCCCCGGGTTCGAGGAGCAGCTTGTGGGCATGAACCGGGGTGAGACCCGGGAGATCAAGGTGACGTTCCCTGCGGATTACAATAATAAGGACCTGGCAGGCAAAGATGCCGCGTTTACGGTCACGCTCAAGGAAATTAAAAAGAAAGTGCTTCCCGAGCTGAACGATGAATTTGCCAAGGACATCGGCAACAACGCAACCGTGGCGGAATTGACCGAGGGGATCAAGAAAGACATCGAATATCGGAAGAAAAACGACCAGGCCTCGGCCCAGCGTGAGGAGCTGCTTTCGAAACTCGTCGATGCCCATACATTCGACATACCGCCGGGCATGGTGGAGCGGGAACTCCAATCCATGGCGCGCTCTCATGCGACGCGCATGGCGCGGCAGGGGGTTGACGTAAAGTCCTTTGACTTCCCAAAATTCAGCGCCGAAAACAAGCACCTGGCCGAGAAGCGTGTCAAGGGGACCCTTTTGCTCGATGTCATCGCTGAAAAAGAGAAAATCGACGTGACCGACCAGGAAGTCTCTTCGGCGATCGCGGTGATGGCCAAGAGCTCCGGCCAGACCGCGGACGCGGTCAGGAAATACTATGAATCGCTCGACGGCGGGATTGAGAATTTGCGATCTTCCCTGATGCGGGAGAAGACCCTTAGTCTCTTGCTTTCCAAGGCAAAGAAGAGCTATAATTGAATCAAAGAAATAATAAATGAGGAGAAATTATGTCATTGATTCCGATAGTCGTTGAACAGACAAGCCGGGGTGAACGGGCCTATGATATCTATTCCCGCCTGCTGAAAGACCGGATCATTTTCCTTGGTACCGCGATCGACGATGTGGTGGCCAACACCGTGATCGCGCAGCTCCTGTTCCTTGAGGCTGATGATCCGGACAAGGACATCTACCTCTACATCAATTCACCCGGTGGTGTCGTCACCTCGGGGCTTGCAATCTACGATACTATGAATTACATCAAGTCGTCGGTCTCGACTATTTGCATCGGGCAGGCCGCGAGCATGGGCGCACTTCTGTTGGCGGCGGGAACCAAGGGCAAACGGTTTTCCCTGCCCCATGCGCGGATCATGATCCATCAGCCCATGGGCGGTTTTCAGGGGCAGGCAACGGACATCGAAATTCATGCCAGGGAAATCCTGAACATGAAGGACACCTTGAATAAGATCCTGTCCAATCACACCGGGCAGCCGATCGAGAAGGTCCGCACCGACACGGACCGTGATTTTTTCATGTCCGGCGAGGACGCAAAAACGTATGGTATTGTAGACGAAGTCATCGCAAAGAAAGTGTCCCGCACTGCGAAGGAGAAGTAAACGTATGACTGAAAAAAAAGAACATACAACGCCGCTCAAGTGCTCGTTTTGCGGCAAGGGGCAGGAAGAAGTCAAAAAGCTCATTGCGGGGCCTTCGGTCTTTATCTGCAATGAGTGCGTAGATTTGTGCAATGAGATCATCGCCGAGGAGTGGGAGGAGGCGAAGGAGGCCAAGATACCGCGCCTGCCGAAGCCTTCGGAGATTAAACGAGCCCTCGATGAGTATGTCGTAGGCCAGGAGCGGGCAAAGAAGATCCTCTCCGTGGCAGTACACAATCATTATAAGCGCATCGGCATCCAGCAGGAGATCGGAGACGAAGTGGAACTCCAGAAGAGCAACATCCTGCTGATCGGCCCCACGGGCGTGGGCAAGACGCTGCTCGCCCAGACTTTGGCGCGGATCCTTGATGTGCCGTTTACGATTGCCGACGCCACAACGCTCACCGAAGCCGGTTATGTGGGAGAAGATGTGGAGAACATCATCCTGAAGCTTCTCCAGAGCGCGAACTACGAAGTAGAACGGGCCCAGCGGGGGATCGTGTACATCGATGAGATTGACAAGATCAGCCGCAAGTCCGAGAGCCCGTCGATCACCCGCGATGTGTCGGGTGAGGGCGTGCAGCAAGCGCTCCTCAAACTGATCGAAGGGACGGTCGCAAGCGTACCGCCCCAGGGCGGCCGCAAGCACCCTCACCAGGAGTTCATCCAGGTGGATACGAAGAATATCCTGTTTATCTGCGGAGGAGCTTTCGTCGGGATCGAGTCGATCATCGAGCAGCGGGTCGGCAAAAAGACCATGGGCTTCGGCGCCGACATCCAGAGCAAACAGGACCGGAAGTTGAGCGAAACGCTCGCCACGCTCCAGCCTGAGGACCTGCTCAAGTACGGCTTGATCCCTGAATTCATCGGCCGCATGCCGGTGGTGGCCACGCTTGAGGAACTCGACGAACATGCGCTTATCGATATCCTTACTCGGCCGAAGAACGCGCTGATCAAACAGTATATGAAACTGCTCGCGCTCGAGGATTGCAAGCTGCGATTCAGCGACGGGGCGCTGAACGCGATCGCAAAAAAGGCGATCAGCAGAAAGACGGGCGCTCGCGGCCTTCGGGCCATTCTCGAGGACGTCATGCTGAACGTCATGTACGACGTCCCATCGCAGCCGGGAATCCGGGAGTGTGTTGTCAACGAAGACGTGATCAGCGAAGGGGCGGAACCGTTGCTGATCTACGAAAAAATCGCCTAACTGCCGGAGGACGGAAGTCAGGAACAAAATACGGAAGATGCAGGATTTGGGGTCGTAATCTTGCATCTTTTTTTTAGCCTTTTCTCTGAAAAATATGAAAGTACTCTCAGCCGAATTCGTCATCAGCGCGCCGGGACCGAAGCAGTTCCCCCGGGACGGGAAACCGCAGATCGCCTTTGCCGGCCGTTCGAACGTGGGAAAATCCTCGGTCATAAACTCGCTGCTCCACAGAAAAAACCTCGTCAAAACAAGTGCGACGCCGGGAAAGACCCAACTCATCAATTTTTTTCTCATTAACGAGCTGTTTTATTTCGTGGACCTTCCCGGCTACGGGTATGCACGCGTTCCTCAGGCCGTTACTGATGGTTGGGCGCCGATGATAGAAGGGTATCTGAAGGATTCTCCCAAGCTCGCAGCGGTTGTGGTGCTCCTCGACAGCAGGCGCACGCCCGATGAGCGCGACATGCGGCTCATCGAATGGCTTCGTCAGTATGACATCCCGTCGATGTATGCCCTGACCAAAACGGACAAGCTGAACCGTCAGGAATCGGACCGGGCGAAGAGGTCCGTCGCAGCCGCACTGGGCCTTGAAGACTCGTTGCTTCTTACTTCCGCAAAAAGCGGGCTCGGCATGAAGGAGCTCTGGAAAGAGATCACCAAGAACATCAAAAATTAAACATGATGTATTCATAAAAACCGGAAAGCCGTCTTTGCGGGCCTGCACACAGCGATTACGAGTGCCTGGCGCGGGCGCAGGGGGCGCAGCGAAGCAATCTGCAGTTCGCAGCTGATTGGGAAAATGAGATCGCCGCGTCGCTCCGCATCTCGCAATGACAGCGCCGGGGACTTCTTGCGAATACAGCAATTTTACTATCCGGGAGCTTGCCATGGATATCATAAAGGAACTCACCGCCTCCATCTCTTTGGCATTTATCCTCAGTCTTCTTATCTATATCGCCGGCAGTATCGCCATAGGGTTTCTGGCAAAAAAGTCGGCGCTCTTAAAGCCTATCGGCTTCGGTCTGAATCTCATTGCGCTGTTCGTGTCCATCCAGATCTTTCTTCATCTCGGGGCAGAGGAGGCTTATCCGAGAGTCTCCCGGCAGCTTAATTTTTTCTCCTGGCTCGTGTTTACCTTTGCGGCCCTCCGTCTTGGTCTTTACACCTATGGAGACCTTTTTGTGGTCCGTTGGAAGCGGGGGAGCTTCCCGGCGGCATTCAAGAACATTATCACTGCTTTCGTGATCGTGGTGGTGGCGCTCGTGCTGCTGAAGGACATCATGAATATCAATGTAACGTCGCTCATTGCCACGACCACGGTCTTGACCGCGACAATCGGGTTGGCCTTCCAGAGCACCCTTGCGAATATGCTGGCTGGGCTGACGATTCATCTCGAAAAACCGCTCAAGCAGGGCGATTGGATTTCGGCGGGCGGCCATGAAGGACGGGTCATTGATATTACGCTCCGGTCGACGCGGATCGCGACGGTCGAGCACAATGAAGTATTTATTCCAAACAGCAAGGTCCTGAGCGAGGCGGTGGTGAACTATAG
>JAJYKN010000081.1 GCA_021788515.1 Nitrospirota bacterium
CGGGAAAAAGACTTTCGCCTCCGACGCCGAGCGGGTGGCGTTTTTGTTCGAGCTGTATCACAAGTACACAAGTTTGCTGCCGGCGCCGGAAGCATCCAAGCGTCGCAAGAAAAGTAAATAACGTCCTTTCAGTTTCTTCCTAAGCTTTCACGCGTTACCTTCAAAGAACACATCATCTTTCCATAGAGACACAAAGTCTGTATAACTCCAGCGCGGCAAGGCAGGGCCTTCTTACGGGACCTCCTTTCCTCCGAGACCACGCAAAAAAAGGAGGGCTAAAAAGCCCTCCTTAAATAAGAAAAATCAGCTTGCTTACAGCTACCGGCAACCGTCTACTGGGTCATGAAGGTAGCGTAATTCTGGCCGAGGTTGCCGTTGCTGTCGCTCGTAGAGATCCACCACTGATACGATGTCAGCGACGTAAGCGAGGCCTGGCTCGCACTTCCGTCAGCGTTGTACTTGACCGAGGTCTGGGAACTCGGTATGCCCGTCTTGCCGCTGTTCGGATAATTCCAGATCCAGTTGCCGCCGCTACTCGGCTGCACGCCGACCTGATCATAGAAATAGCCAGTGAGCGGCGTTGCAGGCGCGGTCCAGATAAAGGTGGGCGTTGCGCTTACTCCGGTTGCGTTGTTCGCCGGAGTCGCCGGTGTTGCCATGTTGCTTGATGTAAGAACGCCGGTGACAGCGGGGGTAAACGTCTCCGTAGTGCCGTCTGAGTAGGTCACCTGATAGGTATACGCGTCTCCTAATGCGGGCAGCGCTGAACCGATCATAATCCACGACCCGGAGGATTGGGGCCGGGTTACAGCCATGTCATAGGGAAGCGGGATATTGAGCCCTGACATGATCGTGACCTTCATCGGCATCTTGAGCAGGCTGTAGATATTCGGCTCTACCACATATTGGTCAGCCGGCGTCCCCGATGGATTATGCTCATGTACGGTCCTGATCGCTGCAGATGCGTTGCCGCTTGGAAGGGTCAGGTTTTGACCGGTTATGTTGCTGCTGCTGACCGTGACCGTCGGAAGGAGATCGAAAATCGGCACGATGTCGCCCGTATTAAAATATCCGTTACTGTCCATGTCCACGAAAGCGAAGAGGTTGTACGACCCAGGCTGGACTCCGCTTATCGTGTAGGTCTGAGGGCTGGTCGGGCTCACGACCGTGGTCCCGTAAATCCCGCTGTTGCCGTAGAGGCCGATAAACATCGTATGTCCGGCGGCTGAGCCGCTGAAGGTGATGGCGCCCGAAACGCTCACGCCGCCTGCAGGCACGCCTATGATCACCGGACCGAAGGCCGTTGACTGCGCGCTCTCCGTTGTTCCAATGAGCGAAGAGATCTTATAGTAGTACGTGTTGCTGTTCGTCAGCCCGGTCTGGATGTAGACGCCGTTGTCCGTTTCTGGAACCGTGGCCACAAGGTTGAACGTCCCGGTGCTGCCCGTACTGCTGGAGTAGATCTTGTACGCTGTTGCCCCGTCGCAGGAGTTAAAGGGATTGGGCGGACACTGTACCGTATCCCAGCTGACGATAGCGCCGTTGTTTATCGGGAAAACCCCAAGATTGGCAGGCACCGACGGCGTAGGAAGTGTGGGGTCCGTCATGGTGACGTTCTGCCCGGCGACATTGCCGTTACTGACACTGAACATCGCTGTGGAGCCACTCGGGTCCGCGACATTCGGTATGCCGTTGCCCACGGTATCCATGCCTGCGAAGACGACATAGTTGCCGTTCTGCAAGCCGCGGATGGTATAGGAGCCTGTCCCTGACGTCCCTGACAAGGTTGTGCCGAGGCCGGTCGTACCGCCTCCGGACCACATGACGTAGACGCCGGTCTTGCCGGTGTTGGCCCCGGAATAACTGACCGTGCCTGAAACACTATAACCCGCAACCGTCGATGCAGCGGTGAAATTCTGCGTGACGTTGGCATTGGTGATGGTCACGTTTGCCGGAGCTATGGTGTAACCCGGCAGGCTTGGCGTCACCGTATAGGACCCGGCGACAAGATTCGTGAAAGTGTATGCCCCGGTCGCGTCCGTGGTGGTGGTGCCGTTTGCTCCTACGCTCAGCGTGACAGTCGCGCCCGCCAGTGCTCCGCCGCCCAAACGGTTCACGGAGCCCGAGATGCTGTACGTCGGCGCGGTCACGACGGAGGAAACAAAGTTCGTGCCTGTTGCGTTTGCGTTGTTGATGGTTACCGCGGTGCTCGCTGGACTGAAGGTGTAGCCTGTCAGGCTTGGCGTGACCGTGTAGTTGCCGTTCGTGAGGCCGGTGATGGTGTAGTTGCCGCTCGAATCCGTCGTTGTCGTGGCGCCTGCCGCGCCGGAAAGCGTGATCGTCACGCCCTGCGCCGTTGCGCCGCTCACCGTGCCCGAGATGCTGTAGGTTACGGCTGTGGAGGTAAAGTTCTTGCCTGTCACATCAGCGCCGCTCACGGTTACTGACAAGTTCGCCGGGCTGAAGGTATAGCCGGTCAGGCTCGGCGTGATAGTGTAGGTGCCGTTCGGCATGCCGGAGAAGCTATAGGTCCCGCCCACGCCGGTGGTTGTCGTTCCTCCTCCCGCGCCGGACAGCGTGATCAAGACTCCCTGCTGGATTGCGCCGCTCACTGTGCCTGATATGGCAAAGGTCGTGGGAATGGCCGTGGCCGTGAAGTTCTGGTTCGCCACATTAGCGCCGCTCAGGGACACGGCTGTGTTCGAGGGGGTGAAGGTGTAGCCCGATTTGGACGGGGTGACCGTGTACGTGCCGCTGGTCACGAGTCCGCTAAAGGTGTATGTGCCGTTGGATGCAGTGACGGCTGTGCCGCTGTTCGGTCCGGAAAGTGTGATTGTCACACCTTGCTGCGTTGCGCCGCTCACCGTGCCTGAGATGCTGTACGTCGTTGTTGCCGATACAGCGGTGAAGTTAACACTGGCGACGTTCGAGCCGCTTACCGTCACGCTTTGATTCAGGGGATTGAATGCGGAGCTCGTTTTGCTCGGCGTGACCGTGTAAGTTCCGTTCGCCACACCGTTGAAGATGTAGGCCCCGCTGGTGTTGGTTGTCGTGGTGGCGAGGTTGGTTGCGCCGCTCAACAGGGTGATCGTAACACCTTGCACTGAAAACCCGGACACCGTGCCCGAGATGCTGTAGGTCGGGGGCGGCGATGAACTTCCTCCTCCCCCGCCTCCACACCCGGCAAGGACGAACGGAACAACCAGGAACAACATTCCTACAAAGAGCCATTTGATATTCTTCATCTTTTTCTCCTTTTTCTTTGGCAGTAGATAATTCCGATACACATAGCGAAGTCTAGCAATTAACCACCGCGCTGTCAACCTAAAATAAACCTGCAGACAGATGACGAAAATCAAATTTGATGGTCTCGTAATTAAGCTTCTTGACAGTGCGAAGCGCTGGCATCAGGGACGCCCCTCGTGTCCGTGAACGAGGGAGGAATACGAGATTCGCGCGAGGGTTGTCCTGCGAGTATGCTTGTGAACGGCGGACCGAAGCAAATGGCCGCAGCTGTTATTGCTACATTGAAAGATCATTCTCTACAGGTCTAAGCTGATAAGGGATTGAATTGGTGATGTCCTCATCCGGAACCGGATTTTTTTATTTTTTTGCCTCCCGAAGGAGGCTGGCAATTTCGGTTTTAAGTTTTTCTGCGACAATCTCGCCATAAAACATGCGCGCGGTTTTATCTACCTCGTCCAAGTGGTCCCAACAGGCGTCGCCGTGTTTGGCGTGGAGCTCGTCTATTTTTTTGACCAATGTCGGCGCCTTGGGTCCGAGCATTTGTTCAGCCAACGACTTTACCAGATCGATGCATTCGCGTGAAACCTCTATGTATCTGCCGACGGCCAGTTTTTCCATGGCCTCCTCGAAGCCGTCCAGCCCCTTGAGTGTCGTGCGGATGTCGTCGAGCGATCGTCTGCCATTCACCTGCACCAGAATGTTCCGGCACCGGGCAGTCAATTCAGGGGGCATGTTCTTGATCGCCTCCCGGCCTTTCTGCGTCAGTTTAAGAATGCCCCCCTCCATCATCTCCGCCTCCTTGGTGGATTGAAAAAGCGTGCTCTACACGTACAACGTTATCGTAGCGCCCATTCCGTATTCGATGAAGGTTGCCAGACCGCCATATTCTATACCGTCAATCAGGTCTTCTTTCTTCATCCCCAGGACGTCCAGGGTCATCTGACACGCTACGAGCTTTACGCCTGAGTCGCGGCACATGTCCAGAAGCTCCTTGATTGTGGGCACTGACTGCTTTTTGAACATATTCTTCATCATCATGGAGGCCATAGCCGTCATTCCCGGAAGTGCCCCGATAAGGTTCGGCACCGGCATGGGCATGGCCGGATTCGCGAGCGGGGCCACCTTAAGATTGGCGTCTTTTCTCAAGATGTTTATGCCGTAGAGGGTGAAGAAGATCGAGGCCTCGATGCCCATGCCTCGGGCGCCTGTTGCCAGCAGGAGCGGCGGGTAAGCCATGTCGAGCGTCCCCTTCGAGGCAATGATCGCCGCCCGGTTCTTGTTCGCTTTCTGCTCCCCTGCACGGACTTTTTCTTCGAGCGTTTCGATTTTGTTTAATAAAGAGTCATAGATTTGTTTTGTGGCCTGGATGATCCGCTGGTCGATATACTTGTTCAGCGATGAACGTAACTGCGGGTCTAACTCTTTTATCAGTTCCGTAGTCATTTTACTCCTCCCTTAAGCAAGGTAATTGAAACGCAACGCCTCTATATTATTATTTGGATAATAATAACAAAAAGAAACAGTATTGTAAAGTTTTTATACCAAATCAGCAGTGTCCGGTTGTCGTTTTTTTGAAATACGATAACTTGCCGTTATAAAAGGATAAATAAGCCAAATATAACTTTTCGATTTGAACTCAATTTATAATAATATTGTTACTTACAGTGCGTTATTATAACCAGCAAAGCATTTTGCAAGCTAAGTAACATAGAGCAGGATCTGTGTTACCTTTGCCCAGTCATCCACGAGATATACCTTCATGTTTCGCACCGGATGACGGAGGATATCCCAAAAAGATTGTCCAAGCCTGACGTGTTCTTCCCCTGGGCCAGGGGAAGGAGGAATAAACGCCAAAAGCCCGATCCTACCGGATAACGGACCGGCTCCAAATGGCTGTGTTCATCCGTATGCAACATCGAACTGATGGCAACATCCGAGAAGACGGTCTGCTTCCTAAACGTCGTTATGCCGATCAAGCTTTCGGAATTCGTGCGCACCCGTGCCCCGACCATAGCGGAAAGCAGCGGCATTGTGCCGAGCATACCGCCGCTGAATACTATGCCTTTGCAGGTGTACGCGCCTGTTTTCCTGACACCGAAACCCGCGTTTTCGCTCGCAAGGGAAGATGACGCAGGCCGAAGCTTGCGACTACAATAACGAAAACGACGGGGGAGCATGCATCGCTCCACCGTCGCTATGACCTGTTCCGTACCAGGCGCCTACGCCAGATCCGCGGGCGAGAACACCACATCGTCCCGGAAGGCTTTGATGAGGTACACGGCCTTCATCAGTTCTTCATCCTTCACGTTCACCAGCGCCGCGTTTAAGCCCGCCCCTGCCAGGTAGCACAGATAGGCTGAGGCAACCGATGTCTTCAGTTTCTTCGGCAGGCCGGTGGTAATGTTCGAGAGCCAGATCACCGTATTGAGCGGCGGATCGACCATTTCGTTCAAAACGATGATGCTTTCGTGGGCGTTCAGGAGGTGCTCCTGACCCTGGCCTCTGCCGATGTGCACGACCGACGGGTCGGCGAAGAGACGCTCGTTCGGGACGTCCGCCGCGTTTGCCTTCTCGATCAAGTCCTCGAGGATCATGAGCTTGGCCTCGAGCGTCGCGGGAACGGTCCCCTTGAGCGCGCGGATGATGAGGTTGGATTTTGTCTCCCGTACCAGGGAAAGCAGCTCCTCGGAATTCTTTTCGTCGGCGGAAAGGTAATTGATGATCGGCGGCTCTTCGCAGAGCGCCACGGCTTTTTTGAGCGCAGCCGCGTTCCGCGAATCCAGGCAGAGGGGGAGACCGGCGCCTTTCTGGACTGCCTCTGCTGCAAAGGGAAGGAGGTCCTCTTCGCCGGACCCGTCGGCGGAGACCTGCACATTGACCAGGTCCGCGCCTTTTGCCGCGAGCTCTTTTGCCATGGCTTCGATTGCCTTCCGGTCTTTTTTCTTCAGGGCCCCCATATAGTCTGCATTCCGAATGTTCAGGTTTTCCGCGATTACGAGCATGCCGTCCTCCTCCATAAGATGAAAATGATCTTGATTGAATCCCGCGACTTGCAATCCCCCGGCTCCTGCCGGAGGGGGCTCCACTTGAGTATAGCATACATTCAAGGCGGACTTCAGATTTGCTCTTGCGGCCTGCTCTTGACAAAATCCTGTTATCGATTATAGTTGAACCATGCTGACCGAAAAACTGGGCCTGCAGCACAAGGAGGTCCTGACGCCCCTGCTGAAGGAAGCGCAGGCGGGGCTCTCGGAATACACCTTTGCCAACCTGTATTTGTTCCGGGGCAACCACGATTACGAAGTCATCAAGGACCGGATCATTTTCATCGAAGGGAAATCCT